>NZ_JACNDD010000001.1:0-147925 GCF_017351395.1 Pseudomonas sp. FW305-28 | reverse complement strand
GTCTTGCCATATTTACCCAGCAGCTTGAGCGTCACCCCATTCGTCCAGCCGAAGCCGTCCTGCAATTCATATTCGCCACCTCCCCCGCCGTCGCCCCGCCCGGACAGGTCGTATTTCTCCACCAACTTGTTTTCCTTGCGGTAGAGGTTCTCGACCTGCTGCAAGAAGCGACTGCCTACCTGTTGCGCCAACGCGGTGTGCCCGTAGCGGTCCAGCCCTTCCACCGCGACCCATTGCAACGGTGCCCAGCCATTGGGTTCGTCCCACTGCTGGCCAGTGTTGACCTGGGTGGTGGCGATACCTGCGGCACGTAACAGACCATCACGGACCGCATCGGCGGTGCGATGGGCATGTTCGGCGCTGGCCAGGCCGGTGTACAGCGGGAAAAGCGTCGCGGCCGTGAGCTGCTGGCGTTGTTGCTGGCGTTGCCAGTCGTAGTCCACGTAGAAACCTTTGTCGGCATTCCACAAGTGCTGCTCGATGGCCCGCTGGCGCAGTTCGGCGCGCCGGCCGTAAGCCTGGACGCACGGGGCGTTCTGCACCGTCTCGCAGGCTTTGGCGATGGTCTGTTCCAGATGATAGATCAAGCTATTGAGGTCCACGGGCACAATGGCCGTGGTGCGAATACTCGCCAGGTTCTGGCCGTCGTCCAACCAGCGCGAGCTGAAGTCCCAGCCACTTTCGGCGCCGGCGCGCAGGTCACGCCAGACCTCTTCCTTGGGCCGGTCCGGCGCCTGTTCGGCGGTGCGGACATCTTGCAACCAGGATTCCTGTCGAGGCGTCGGTCTGGCATCCCAATAGCGGTTGAGCACACTGCCATCGGCGAGTTTGACCACGTGCCGATCCGCAGCACCGGGCTTGAGTGCCTGGGCGCCCGCCATCCAATAGGCATACTCCTTCTGCAACTGTGGCAGGTATCGCCCATAGGCCTGGTCACCTTCGATGCGCGCCTGCAACGCCACCATGTAGGCGAAGAATGGCGGCTGCGACCGGCTCAGGTAGTAGGTGCGATTGCCGTTGGGAATGTGGCCGTAGGTGTCGATCATGTAGGCAAAGTTATCGGTCATCTGGCGGACCTGGGCCTTATCGCCGCTTTGCTCGAGACCCAGCATGGTGAAATACGAATCCCAGTAATACATCTCGCGAAAGCGTCCGCCAGGTACCACATAGGGCTGCGGCAAGGGCAACAAACTGCTGTAGGCCGGCACCTGGCTGTAGGATCGGCTCAGGATCGGCCAGAGGCTGTCGATGTGTTCCCGGATCGGAGCGCCGGGCTTGGGCGCCGGGCTTTCGGCTTGGCCAGATTCGATGAAGTTGTCTTTCACGAAGGCCTTGATATCGAAGCCGTCGTGGTCACGTCGGGCCAGGTAATCGGCGCGGATTTGCGCCGGATCACGGTTGGGCAGTGCGTCCACGAAATGCTTCTGGTCGGTGAACACCTGCCCACGCTGCACCGCTTCAAAGAGCTCGGGGTAGGCCTGGTCGGGGGGAAGATTGGCCCGTCCCTGGGCGTCGACGTAGCTCCATGTGGCAGGCGGTTGGCTTGAACAGGCCACGCACAGCAGCGTGGCAAAGGAAAGGCTGGTGAGCTCAATAGGTCGCATCAAGGGGTCCATCCTGTTTTTCGTTCCTGACGAACGAGTGACCTGCCGGGATGGACCTGGGTTCAGTCGATGATGCAGTGCCGGGCGACGTCCAGATCACACTGGTCAGTCCAATCTATATTTTTATCAATTGGTCTTGCCAATATTTTTTCCAGCCTGTAGTTTCGGCCCCAAGGTCATGGGTGCAGGTCACCGCTCGCCTACAACAAAAAAGAGAGCCCCGGTCCCGGCAGCCGCGCGCTCACAACCCTCCTCCCGCCTGCAGGCAACCAATGCCTGCACGCCAGCCAAGGAGCATCGCCATGCTGACAGTCATCTGTAACGAACCCGGCTCGCTCACCGCCATCGAACGTGAACACACCCTCAGGAAACCGGGGGAGATCCTGATCCGGGTCAAGCGTGTCGGGGTCTGCGGCACCGACCTGCACATCTTCACCGGCAATCAACCGTACCTCGAATATCCGCGGGTCATGGGCCATGAGTTCTCCGGGGTCGTGGAAGGCACCGACGAGGCCAGCGACCTGGCTGTCGGCGATGTCGTCTATGTGATGCCGTACCTGTCCTGCGGGACTTGCATCGCCTGCCGCCAGGGCAAGACCAACTGCTGCACCGCTATCCAGGTGCTGGGGGTTCACTGCGACGGTGCTTTCACTCAATACCTGAGCGTTCCCCATGCGTTCGTGCACAAGGCGGTGGGGGTTTCCCTGGACCAGGCCGCGATGATCGAATTCCTCTCCATCGGCGCTCACGCCGTGCGGCGCTCGAACATCCAGGCGCAGAAGCACGCCCTGGTGGTCGGCACCGGCCCGATCGGCATGGCGGCGGCGATCTTCGCCAGCCTGCGCGGTGCGAAAGTCACCGTCCTGGATACCCGCGAGGATCGCCTGTCGTTCTGCAAGCAACACCTGAATATCCACGCCGCCGTGCAGATCGGCGAAGGCGACAAGCAAGCCCTGGCCGAGCTGACCGAGGGGGATTTTTTCGACGTGGTCTTCGACGCCACCGGCAATGCCCGGGCCATGGAGCGCGGGTTCGAGTTCATCGCCCATGGCGGCACCTATGTGATGATCTCGGTGGTTCGGGACTCCATCACCTTCTCCGACCCTGAGTTCCATAAGCGAGAAGCCACGCTGATGGGCAGCCGCAACGCCACCCAGGAAGACTTCCGGCACGTCGAGCAATGCTTGCGCGACGGCTTGATTCCGGATGCGGCCCTGAACACCCACCGACTGACGCTGGGCGACGTACCCCACTCGTTCGCCACCTTGCTCGACCCCACGCAAGGTGTCGTCAAGGCAATCATCGAGTGCTAGGAATCGGAGGACGCCCCATGAACCCGCCTTCTTCTTTGCTTGTGTTGACACCCGGCGATGATGTCGCGGTGGCCCGAGGCGATATCGCCGAAGGTGAGCCGGTGAGTGCCGACGGCATCCGCCTGGTCACCCGGCAGGCGATTCCGTCCGGCCACAAGATCGCCCTGCGCCCGGTGTTGGCCGGCCAGCGGGTGCTCAAGTACGGCCAAACCATCGGCCAGGCCACCCAGGCCATCGAGCCCGGCGATCACGTCCACGTACACAACCTGGACATGCCCGCCAACACGGCCGAACACAACGTACGGAACGTCTATGTCCCCACGTCGTTGAGCGAGAACCCCGCGACCTTCGAAGGTTACGTCCGCGAGGATGGACGCGTCGGCACACGCAATTACATCGGGGTCATTTCCAGCGTCAACTGCTCGGCAACCGTCTGCAAGCAGATCGCCAACGTCTTTTCCGCCGAGCGCTTGAAAGACTTCCCCAACGTCGATGGCGTCGTTGCAATCACCCATGGCAGCGGCTGTGGCATGGGTGCCCAGGGCGAAGGGATCGACATTCTCAAGCGAACCCTGAGGGGCTATGCCGATCACGCCAATTTCGCTGGTGTGCTGTTGATTGGGCTGGGTTGCGAGGTCAATCAACTCACCCCGTTGATGAATGAACTGGCGGATCGCTCCGCGGCGCTCAAGGCCAGCCTGGTCATCCAGGACGAAGGCGGCACTCGCGAAGCCGTGCGACGAGGCATCGCCCACATCGAAGCGATGCTGCCCCTCGTCGACCAATGCCAGCGCACAACCGTTACCGCCAGCCACTTGTGCGTCGGTTTGCAATGCGGCGGCTCGGATGGCTACTCCGGTATCACGGCCAATCCGGCACTCGGCTCGGCCGTGGACCTGCTGGTGCAACAGGGCGGCACGGCGATCCTTTCGGAAACCCCGGAAATCTATGGGGCCGAACACTTGCTGACGGCCCGCGCCGCGTCTGCCGACATCGCGGCAAAATTGATGGCGCGCATCCATTGGTGGGAAGCCTACGTCCGCCACAACGACGGTGACATGAACAACAACCCTTCGCCGGGCAACAAGGCCGGGGGCATCACCACCATCCTGGAAAAATCCCTCGGTGCCGTGGCGAAAGCCGGTGCGACCGGGCTGATGGGCGTATACCAATATGCGGAAACGGTCGATGCCCGGGGCCTGGTGTTCATGGACACCCCCGGTTACGACCCGGTGTCGGCGACCGGCCAGGTGGCGGGTGGCGCCAACCTGATCTGCTTCACCACGGGCCGTGGCTCGACCTACGGGTGCAAGCCCACGCCCTCGTTGAAAATCGCCACCAACACCCGGCTGTTCCAACGCATGGAGCTGGACATGGACTTCAACGCGGGCGGCATTGTCGATGGCGTGGAATCGGTGGCCCAGGCCGGTGAGCGGTTGTTCCGACTGATGCTGGCGACCGCGTCCGGGCACCGCACCTGCAGCGAGGAAAACGGCTTGGGCGATAACGAGTTCCTGCCTTGGCAGATCGGTGCGGTGATGTGAATGGCGAAGTCATTGCCCCCCTCTCCCTGTGAGAGCGAGCTTGCTCGCCAAAGCGGTGGGTCAGTTTGCCTCAATGCTGAATGTACCGCCGCCTTCGCGAGCAAGCTCGCTCCCACCATCAAGCGCCTATGGTAGCCTTTGCGGACTCTCCGATGGACGTCCACCCATGGTCTCACCGATCAACACCGCCGAACGCAAGCCCTACCAGAAAATCGCCGATCAACTGCGCAACTACATCGCCCAGGGGGATTTCAAGGCAGGTTCCAGGCTTCCCCCCGAGCGCGACTTGACCCAACTGTTGGGGGTTTCCAGGCCGTCGCTTCGCGAGGCGCTGATCGCCTTGGAAATAGACGGCGACATCGAGATCAAGATGGGCTCCGGCGTGTATGTGCGAGCCCGGTCCAAGGACGGAAAAAACCCGAGCATGACCTTGGGCGAAAGCCCTTCGGAACTGATGCAAGCGCGTGCGTTGATCGAAGGCGAGTCGGTGATCCTGGCGTGCCTGCATGGCAAGAAAAGCGACTACCGCTATCTGCAGGACTGCATCGATGCCATGCGCGCGAGCATCGCCAACGGCCTGCCTCCACTGGAGGATGACCGTAAGTTCCATCAGCGCCTGGCCAAGATGAGCGGCAACTCCGCCCTGGTGCGGATCATCACCGCCCTTTTCGATGAACGACACAACCCGATTTCGGCTCACCTGAGCAAACACTCGGAGAATGCCCTGACATGGGAAGCCGCGGTCGCCGAACATGAAGCGATCCTGCGCGCCGTAGCCCACAAGGATGTACTGGGTGCCCAAACCTCGATGCGCCAACACCTGAGCCGTTCGGAGAACCGCTGGCTGCGAGCGCTGGAACCGGAAGACACCGGCGACTAGGCCTGCGGTTTTGAAATTTTGGTTGCCTGATCAAGTGCCATCGCGAGCAAGCTCGCTCCCACAGTTTGATCGGTGGTGCGCCTCGATTTCGCGGCCGATCCAAGCCTCCTGTGGGAGCGAGCTTGCTCGCGATGGCGGCAGCACAGCCACCATCGCTGTCACAAGCAAACGCCCCCCGCTTGCCAAACCTGATGGCCTGGATTGGCATTTTTAACCTACATCAGCACATCGGCCCTGGCTGGGCCGAGCCTGCTCAAACAATGGAGCGATCTACATGGAAGTCTGCAATCGGCTGCAACCCTCGGAGTGCGTCAGCATGGAGGACATTCGTGGTGAAATCGATGCCCTCGATCAGGCGGTCATCAAATTGCTGGGCAAGCGTTTTCAATACGTACTCGCGGCCTCGAAGTTCAAGACCTCGGCCACGTCGGTGCGTGCGCCGGAGCGTTTCAAGGCGATGCTGGCGACACGACGGGAATGGGCCGAGGCCGAGGGCCTGAGCCCGGATGCCATCGAAAAAATGTACAGCGACCTGGTGAACCACTTCATCGCCGAAGAAATGAAGCACTGGGCGGCCGATCAAGCCCGGAGCTGATTTTTCCTGCTTCGCTGGCAAGGGCGTCCATCCCCTTGCCAGCGTCCTGTCCTCCGGCGAGATCGGGAGCAATCGCCGACAAAATTCGTACGCCTTTGGCCACTGACGCTACCCGCAAACCACCCAGAATCCAGTGGGTGATCGTCCACGCCAAAAGTAAATCAAAGCCTTGGTTGTGTTGCGCTTCGCTCTGCTTGGCCAGCGTCAAGCATTCGAAATTTGACACTACAACGCTATCACCTATCGTTCCTCTCGAGACCGCACCCAGGGACCGGGTGGCCCGGACGCCTTTGCAGGCGCGGTCGTCAATGTCATTCCCCTCAAGGAGCAACAAAATGTCTGGAACGACCCAAACCATTGATGTGCTGGTCAACGTTGACGCCGATTACCTGCTCGCCCACCCCAACGACGTAGGCGGCGCGATTGCCATGCTGGTGACCCGCAGTGCCATCGACAGCCATGCCAACGTCACCAGCGGCGAAGGCGAAGGCGGTAACGAATTGTGGTTCGACGTAAAACCCGGTGACATCATTCGCTGGCGCGCCACCACGCTGTCGCGCAACTTCGACCGCATCGCATTGATCAAGGACGTCGAGATCGGCGACCCCCACCAGGGCGGTGATTACAAGGGCACCATTTCGAAGCCGACACCGTTCAACATCCCCGGCATCCCCGTGCCTTATCTGGACAACGGCGCCCCCGGCGGTATCGCCAAAACCGATGTGACCTATACCTTCTGGCAGTCCACTGCGCTGAGCCCGGGCAAGCTCTGGTACCAAATCTATTTCGTTCTGCTGGACCGTAACCTGAACCAGATTGGCCCGACCAACACGTGGGACCCCTACATCACCGTCAATAACCAATAACTGAAAGGTACACAGCCCCGACCGACGCCCTCGTCAACGACGAAAGGCACCGGCCGGGGCTGTGTCCAGGCGCTACAGAACGTCCCTTCCTAGGCCGCTTTTTCAAACTCCATCAATGCCGCCAACACCAACGGGTGCAGGACGGCGTCGGGATGCTTCGTTTGCCAGGCCATCAAGTCGCGACACATGGTTGGCGTCCAGAAGCTCTTGATGTGCTGGTACACACCACGCACCGCCACCGCACGGTCCGGCTCACTGGCGAAATACTGACCGATCTGGTTGGCCATCTTGATCAAGCTGTCAGAGCTCATCGACGCACCTCGGCTTTTTCGGCATGGCGACGTTCCCTCAGCAGGCGGCCTTGTTCATCACTGAAGGCCTGGTAACGCTTCTGCCATTCCGAAGGCTGGCTGACCCGTACGATCTCCACCGCTGTCACCTTGTATTCCGGACAGTTGGTGGCCCAGTCCGAGTTGTCGGTGGTGATCACATTGGCGCCCGACTCCGGGAAGTGGAACGTGGTGTAGACCACGCCCGGCGCTACCCGCTCGGTCACCCTCGCGCGCAGTACCGTCTGCCCGGCACGGCTGCCGATACCGACCCAGTCTTCGTCGACGATCCCGCGGTTCTCGGCATCGGTCGGATGGATTTCCAGACGGTCCTCCTCGTGCCAGGCGACGTTTTCGGTGCGCCGGGTCTGGGCGCCGACGTTGTACTGGCTGAGGATGCGGCCGGTGGTCAGCAGCAGCGGGTAGCGGTTGTTGACCTTCTCTTCGGTGGGCACGTAGCCGGTGAGCATGAAACGGCCCTTGCCGCGCACGAACTGCTCGATGTGCATGGTCGGCGTGCCGTCCGGCGCGGCATCGTTGCAAGGCCATTGCAGGCTGCCGTGGCGCTCCAGTTCGGCGTAGCTGACGCGGGTGAAGGTCGGCGTCAGGCGGGCGATTTCATCCATGATTTCCGAAGGGTGGTTGTAGTGCATCTTGTAGCCCAGGGCATCGGCCAGAGCGATGGTGGCTTCCCAATCGGCCTTGCCGGCCAATGGGTCCATCACCTTGCGAACGCGGGAGATACGGCGTTCGGCGTTGGTAAAGGTGCCGTCCTTCTCCAGGAACGAGCTGCCCGGCAGGAACACGTGGGCGAACTTGGCCGTCTCGTTGAGGAAGATGTCCTGGACGATCACGCATTCCAGCGCGGACAGCGCGGCCGTCACATGCTGGGTATTGGGGTCGCTCTGGGCGATGTCCTCACCTTGGCAATAAAGCGCCTTGAAGGTGCCGTCCAGGGCCGCTTCGAACATGTTCGGGATACGCAGGCCCGGGTCGGGTTGCAGGGTGACGTTCCAGGCTTGCTCGAACTCGGCGCGGACCGCTTCGTTGGAGATGTGCCGATAGCCTGGCAACTCGTGGGGGAACGAGCCCATGTCGCAGGAACCCTGGACATTGTTCTGTCCACGCAGCGGGTTCACCCCGACACCTTCGCGACCGATATTGCCGGTCGCCATGGCCAGGTTGGCGATGCCCATGACCGAGGTGCTGCCTTGGCTGTGCTCGGTGACGCCGAGACCGTAGTAGATGGCCGCGTTACCGCCAGTGGCGTAGAGCCGTGCCGCGGCGCGGATCTGCTCGGCAGGTACGCCGCAAACCGGGCCCAGAACCTCAGGCGAGTTTTCCGGCAGGCTGACGAAGTCGCGCCAGCGGGCGAAGTCCGTCGCCTCGCAGCGGGCTTCGACAAAGGGCTGGTCAATCAAGCCCTCGGTGGCAATGACATGGGCCAGCGCATTGAGCATCGCCACGTTGGTGCCGGGACGCAGTTGCAAATGCAGCTCGGCGCGGGCGTGGGGCGAATCCACCAGATCGATGCGCCGTGGGTCGATGACAATCAGTCGCGCGCCCTGGCGCAGGCGGCGCTTGAGCTGGGAGCCGAACACCGGGTGCGCATCGGTGGGGTTGGCGCCCATCACCAGGATCACGTCGGCCTTCATCACCGAGTCGAAATTCTGGGTCCCGGCGGATTCGCCCAGGGTCTGCTTGAGGCCGTAACCGGTAGGCGAATGGCAGACACGGGCACAGGTGTCGACGTTGTTGTTGCCGAACGCGGTGCGCACCAGTTTCTGCACCAGGTAGGTTTCTTCGTTGGTGCAGCGGCTGGACGTGATGCCGCCGATGGAGTCGCGCCCGTACTTGAGCTGGATCCGGCGCAGTTCGCTGGCGGCGTAGGTGACCGCCTCGTCCCAGCTGACTTCCTGCCACGGGTCGTTGATGTGCTTGCGGATCATCGGCTTGGTGATGCGATCCGGGTGCGTGGCGTAGCCCCAGGCGAAACGGCCCTTGACGCAGGAATGGCCATGGTTGGCCTGGCCGTTCTTGTCCGGGACCATGCGCACCAGTTGTTCGCCTTTCATCTCGGCGCGGAACGAGCAACCCACGCCGCAGTAGGCGCATGTGGTGATGACGCTGCGCTCCGGCTGGCCGATTTCCACAACACTCTTGTCGATCAGGGTCGCCGTCGGGCACGCCTGTACGCAGGCGCCGCAGGACACGCATTCGGAATCGAGGAAGTTGTCCCCCCCGGCCGCTTCCACCCGGGAATCGAAGCCGCGACCGCTGATGGTCAGGGCGAAGGTGCCCTGGATTTCCTCACAGGCACGCACGCAACGGCTGCAGACGATGCACTTGCTCGGGTCGTAGTCGAAATACGGGTTGGAAACGTCCTTGGCCTCGTCCAGGTGGTTGGCACCTTCGTAGCCATAGCGCACTTCGCGCAGGCCCACCTGCCCCGCCACGGTCTGCAATTCGCAGTTGCCATTGGCCGAGCAGGTCAGGCAGTCCAGCGGGTGGTCGGAAATGTACAGCTCCATCACATTGCGTCGCAGCGTCGCGAGCTTGGAGGTTTGCGTGCGCACCACCATGCCCTCGGTCACCGGCGTGGTGCAGGACGCGGGATAGCCGCGCATGCCGTCGATTTCCACCAGGCACATGCGGCAGGAGCCGAAGGCTTCAAGGCTGTCGGTGGCGCAGAGCTTGGGAATGGTGGTGCCGAGCAAGGCCGCGGCACGCATGACCGAGGTGCCGGAGGCGACGCTGATTTCGCGCCCGTCGATGGTCAGGCTGACCTGCACGGCGCTTTCACGCGCCGGGGTGCCCAGGTCGATGTCGGTGCTGGGATCGAAGATGGTAATCATTGGTCGGCCTCCGTGGTCGCCAGACCGAAGTCGGCGGGGAAATGCTTGAGGGCGCTGGCGACAGGGTAGGACGTCATCCCACCGAGGGCACAGAGCGAACCGTATTGCAGGGTGTCGCACAGGTCCTGCAGCAACAGGGCCTGTTCCTGACGGGCACCGGCTTCAGTGCTGGCGATCAAGCGATCCACCACTTCCACCCCACGGGTGGAGCCGATCCGGCATGGCGTGCACTTGCCGCAGGACTCCTCGGCGCAGAACTGCAAGGCGAACCGGGCCATCTGGGCCATGTCCAGGCTGTCGTCGGCGACCACCACACCACCGTGGCCGAGCATCGCGCCCATGGCAGCGAACGCTTCGTAGTCCAGCGGCGTATCGAACTGCGAAGGCGGCACCCAGGCACCCAACGGCCCGCCCACTTGCGCGGCCTTCAGCGGGCGACCGCTGGCGGTACCGCCGCCGTAACCTTCCACCAATTCTCGCAGGCTCAGGCCGAAGGCGCGTTCCACCAGGCCACCGTGACGGACATTGCCGGCCAGTTGGAACGGCATCGTGCCCAGGGAGCGGCCCATGCCGAAGTCACGATAGAACTGTGCGCCCTTCTCCAGGATGATCGGCACCGAGGTCAAGGTCAGCACGTTATGCACCAGTGTCGGCAACCCGAACAGGCCTTGCAGTGCCGGCAGCGGCGGCTTGGCGCGCACCGTGCCGCGCTTGCCCTCGAGGGATTCCAGCAGCGCCGTTTCCTCGCCGCAGATATAAGCGCCGGCACCGACCCGCACTTCCAGCTCGAACACGCGGCCACTGCCGTCGACGTTCGCGCCCAGGTAACCGGCCTCACGGGCGATGTGCAGCGCGTCGTTCAGGGTACTGACGGCGTCCGGGTACTCCGAGCGCACGTAGATATAGCCCATCGTCGCGCCTACGGCGATGCCGGCGATGATCATGCCTTCGATCAGCAGGAAGGGGTCGCCTTCCATCAACATACGGTCGGCGAACGTGCCGGAATCGCCTTCGTCGGCGTTGCAGACCACGTACTTCTGCGGCCCCTGGGCATCACGCACCGTGCGCCACTTGATGCCCGCCGGAAACGCCGCGCCCCCCCGGCCACGCAGGCCGGAGTCCAGCACGCTGGCGACGACATCCGCGCCGTCCATCTGGATGGACCGGGCCAGGCCCAGGAAGCCGCCCCGGGCACGGTAGTCGTCCAACGACAGCGGTTGCGTGATGCCGGCGCGCGCGAACAGCAGGCGCTGCTGACTCTTGAGATAGGGAATTTCCTCCACCGGCCCCAGGGCCAGCGGATGGCTACCAGGATCGCCTGCCAAGGCATCCAGCAGGCCCGGCACATCGGCCGGCGTGACAGGGCCGAAGCCCAGCCGGACGCCGGCGCTGTCCAGCTCCACCAATGGTTCCAGCCAATAGAGGCCACGGGAACTGGTGCGCAACACCGTCAGCGGCAGCTGGCGACGTTCAGCCTCACGGACCAACGCATCGGCCACCTTGTCCGCGCCCACGGCACGGGCTACCGAATCACGGGGGATACAGAGCGTCAGCATGCGCCCTCCTCCATGCAATCATTCACCATCTGACGCAGACGCTCGGGCGTGATCCGGGCATGCAGTTCCCCGTCCAGTTCCAGGGCCGGCGAGCAGACGCAGGCACCCAGGCAATACACCGGGCGCAGGCTGATACTGCCGTCGGCGCTGGTGCCGTGATCGTCCAGCGCCAATTGCTCGCGCAACTGCGCAGCCAGGGCTTCGGCGCCCATGCTCTTGCAGGACTCGGCCCGGCACAGGCGAAGCGTATGGCGCGCCGGCGGCGTGGTGCGGAAATCGTGGTAGAAACTGATGACCCCGCGCACTTCAGCCAGGCTGAGGTTCAGGGCGTGGGCGATCTCCGGGACGGCGCTGTCGGGGACATACCCGCAGCCTGCCTGGATGGCATGGAGAATAGGCAGCAAGGCACCGGGGGTGTCCTTTTCGCGCGCAAGCACGCTATGGATCAAAGGCAGGTGAAGCGTCTCATCGGGCATAAACGTACCTCGGCATCTCGAACGACACCGCCGCATGGCGGCAGCCGTCCGGAGTCTTGGCTGCGGCGTCCGGCCCACGTCACGGTAGCGTGGCACATCCGATCGCCATTCTCGCTCTCCGGCCAGGTGTCTTTGGCGCACCTGGTCCGGGGCATCCTCACAGCTTGCCACTCCCGGGGGTTGGCGATTGCACATGGACGACGAAACGTGTTCTGAAAGCGACTCCTTGAAAGCCGTCCCCGTGAATCAGCGTGCCTGAACAAGTATAGACACACGCCGTATCCGCTTATTCGAACCGTCACTTCCCCTTAATGGGTTTGGCGCAATGCATTGGCAACCAGCGTGAATGCAGGCGAAGGTTGCCGTCGGCTGGGATAGTACAAATAGTAGCCAGAAAACGGCGGGCACCAATCTTCCAGCACGCGCACCAGCCGCCCCTCTTGAAGATGGGGTTCAAACTCCTCCTCAGGCAGGTAGGCAATGCCCAGCCCGGCCACCGCCGCCTGCACGATATGGGTCGACGTGTTGAAAATGAGCTGGCCGTCTACTCGCACGTTGACCTGTTTGCCTCGCCGTTCGAAATCCCAGACATAGAGCCCACCCGATGTCGGCATACGCTGGTTGATGCAACGATGGTTCATCAAGTCGCGTGGATGCCCGGGAACCGCGCGAGTGGCGAAATACGCTGGCGCAGCCACGGCCGCCATCCGCAACGGCGGGCCGATCGGGACTGCAACCATGTCCTTGTCGATGGTATCGCCCAGACGCACGCCCGCATCGAAACGATCCGCCACGATGTCTCGAAATCCGTAGCTGACGTCGAACTCGACATTGATATCCGGGTAGTCGTGTAGCAACCCGATCAGTTTGGGCAGCAAGGTCGTGCGCAGGACATGGTCACCGCAGGTGATGCGTACAGTGCCTGCAGGCTTGTCGCGCATGTCCGTGAGCATATCCAGCTCGGCTTCTATCTCATCGAAGCGATTACCGATGGCCTGCAACAGCCGATCGCCGGCAATGGTCGGCGAAACGCTGCGGGTGGTCCGCGTCAGCAACCGGATCTGCAAGCGTGCCTCCAGGCCACTGATCGCCTGGCTCAGCGCGGATTGTGTGACACCCAGCACCCCCGCAGCTCGCGTGAAGCTGCCTTCGCGCGCCACGGTGACGAAAGACAGCAGATCGTTGAGATTTCTTTTGACCATGGCAGCAGCACTTCAAGCCGATTGATTAGCCATGCTTATAGCCTTGTTAAGCACTCATTAGCTAGTCGCATAACTGCTCCCAGGTCACCATGAACCCTATGAACAGAAATACATGCACCGTTGCGATGAGATGGGCCCGGCTTGGTTTGCTGACCGTGATGCTCGTGCCTGGCAGCTACGCAACGCTCAAGGGTGCCGCGTCGGCATCTTCAAAAAGGGAGAACACGGCTATGTGGATGACCGTCGGCGAACACCGCTTCGCCATCGCCTTGGCCGACAACGCTGCCGCCCGCGCGTTTGTCACGTTGTTGCCGCTGACGTTGCAGATGAGCGATCTCAACCGTAACGAGAAATACGCCCCCCTCCCCCAAGCGCTGCCTGCCGAAGCAAACAAGCCGGGAACGATCCGCAATGGCGACCTGATGCTGTACGGCACGGACACCCTGGTCATCTTTTATACGAACTTCAACTCGACCTACGCCTACACACGCCTGGGACAAGTGGACGACACCGCGAAACTGGCTCAAGCGCTGGGCCGGCGGAATGTGCAAGTGACGTTTTCCCAACATTGATTACTCCGCATCAACAGGATTCCCAATGAAGAAGATCATCGTTTTACTCACCCTTCTTGTCTGTTCACTCTCAGCAACAGGAGCCGATATGTCCAACGGCGCAGATAACTTTTATACCAGCGACGACGTGACCGTACAGAAGGTCAATTTCAAGAACCAATATCAAATGAACGTGGCAGGCAACCTGTTCATCCCGAAAAAACTCAATGGCAAGGCAAGAAGTCCGGCGATTGTCGTAGGCCACCCGATGGGCGCAGTCAAGGAGCAGAGCGCCAACCTCTATGCCACGAAAATGGCGGAAAGAGGCTTCGTGACCCTCTCCCTGGACTTGTCATTCTGGGGCGAAAGCGAGGGGCGACCGCGCAATGCAGTCTCACCGGATATCTATGCCGAGGACTTCAGCGCCGCGGTGGACTTTCTCAGCGCCCAGCCTTTCGTCGACAAGGAGCGCATTGGTGCCATCGGTATCTGTGGCAGTGGCAGCTTCGTGATCAGCGCAGCCAAGATCGACCCGCGCATGAAAGCCATCGCAACGGTGAGCATGTATGACATGGGTGGCGTCAATCGCAACGGATTGAAGCACTCCCAAACCCTCGAACAACGCCGGGCGATCATCGCCCAAGCCACACAGCAGCGTAATGTGGAGTTCGCGGGTGGTGAAACGCTTTACACCAGCGGTACGGTGCACCAGTTGGACGACAATACTCATCCTATCCAACGTGAGTTCTATGACTTCTACCGCACCCCGCGCGGTGAGTTCACGCCCTCCGGCTCGTCCAGAGACCTGACCACGCACCCTACGCTGACCAGCAACGTCAAGTTCATGAATTTCTACCCGCTCAACGACATCGAGACCATTTCGCCTCATCCGATGTTGTTCATTGCCGGAGCCGATGCACATTCCAGGGAGTTCAGCGAGCAAGCGTATGAACTCGCCGGCCAGCCGAAGGAACTTGTCATTATCCCCGGCGCCGGGCATGTCGATCTTTACGACAGGGTCAACCTCATTCCTTTCGATAAATTGACGAGCTTCTTCCAAAGCAACCTGAAGTAATACCTGGCCCAGTCGATTTATCTATAAGTGACCTATCGATCTACCCCCGCCTAATCTGCCTGGACGCCTGCGGCTCCCAATCTCGCATCGCCGGCAACAGCGCAGTCCCTCGTTTTCGAACAGCGGCGCAATTGCGCCATCGTCAGGCCCAGCAACCCACAGAGCTGGGCAAGGCGGTCGACCGTCAGCCGACAGTTGCAAATGGAAAATGTTTGCTCGGCGCTGATGGCAGAATGCCGTTGGCTTGGCTACCATTTTTCAACGATGCATCCCCTTTTCGGGGTTGGAATTGTTTCTGGTGTACATCAACGAGCCAGTCAGAGCGTTCCTGTTGATGGTAGGAAAAGTATATTTCAACGTTAACCTTCAAATTTTCATAGCGTTACAAGGAGAGTAAGCATGAACGCAGACTGGCCAGCGTTGGGCTTGAATAACGTAGAACACTCTTTTGGGACCAAGTTTGGCGCCAGCAATAATCCTTTTCTTCAAAAAGCACTGAAAGATCAGAAGAAAAACGGCAACTGCTTCGCTTACTCAATGCTCTGGTGCCGTCAAGGCATAAAATTGAATCGCAAGCTTCAGAGCAAGAGTGAATTAATCACGCACATGCCACTCATGGTCGCCGCACAAGCGATGCAGTCGCAGCAGGTACGACAGAACAAAAAGGGCGCTTATGGGGCAGAGGGAATGTTGGGCGAGGCCTATTACCAAGCGATGGCAGCTGCATTCTGCGTTTGCGCAACGGAAGTTGGCAAAGATGTTGGATCTATTTTGAGCGACCACAAGGGCTGGCTTGACTTGGTGACCAAGTCAGAAGGGTATTATGTCATTGCCTTTATCTTCTCTGGTGGAGGGGCGCACGCTGTAGCGGCGTCGAATAAAGGTAGGGATCTGGTGTTTTTTGATCCCAACTATGGTCAGTATTCAGTCGATAATTACGCGCCATGGGAAATGTTGCAGTACTACGCTGACGTCAAGAAAGGCTGCGACAGCTATGGTTTTATAACGAATTGGATCGCGGTCAGGGTGACCTGAGGCAGCCTCGTGATAGACGCTGAAATCACGTCGCGTCTACGGCCCCTATAGTCATGGCCACTGTCTCACCACAAGGATGCAAATCATCGCTATGCCCCCCATAGAGAGATGAGTCAGGTAACGACCATCGTATGCGCAATATCAAGGAGGATTTGATGATGCGGGAAGCAACCACTGGACTGGAAAAACAGATTGAGATCGCTGCAAAACTACTCTCCCTGTCAGCAAAAATTGGATTACTGATTGGCGGTACGTGCATCGTCAGTTATCTATTGAGCAACGGCCATTACCCGCAAGGCGTATCCGTTGGAGACAGTTTGTTATTCTTGGTCACGGCGTTTTGCTTTGGCCTGGTCTGCATTTATTTCTCTGCAGCCGTTACAGCCACCGGGATATTGCTTTCTCCGATCTTCATCCCCGTGCTCAGGGGCTTCGTCTGGCTACATGGACAATTCTCCGATAAAAAAACCATATTGGAATTCAAACGCCCCAAAATAACGTTCTTCTCAGTATTTTTTGGAATATGCGGCACGCTGACGATTTATTTCCTGACCCATAAAAGCCCCTGGGAGCACATTCAACTTATCCTCCTGCCCATCTTTCAGTACATCGTTTATTCAGCCTATCTGGAACAGAACAATAAAATAAAAGCGGCGCAGCCATCGGCACCGGCAATCGTCGATTCCGAACATCCTGAGCAGAATCCCCCCGCCGAAATGAAACCCTTGAAAAGAACCAGGGCAATGATCGCGGGGGTCATGCTCCTGACGCCCCTTCTCATGGGCGGCGTGACTTCCGACTTGCTGCAAGCGGCCATGAGCTTCGCGCAGATACGTATAGAAAGGGCAACGATTCTGGTGAAACCGCCTTACGCCAACCTGTTGCCAGCCCCCAAGGATTCCCCGCTGGAAAATTACAAGAGATTTGAAAATGCGACGGTGATTTTCCGAGGGGTTGGCAACTCGACGCTCATTGAAATGCACAGCGAGGAAACGGCGATCCGGTTGGAGATCCCCAATGACTCGATCATTGTCGAGCGCCGTGTGAAGCCCATTGCCAAAATCAGGAAAAATCCGGAGAAAACGGAAAGCTGATACCATCCGAACATTGACACGCTGAGCAGAACGACATGAATCGCCGCAAGAAAATAAACCAGTTATTGAAGGCTAACGCCAAAAAAGCCAGTGCCAAGCTGGCACCCAAAAGCAAGAATCAATACATCAGCAAAGCCGACCGCCTGAAACTGGCAGCTGAAGCCAGTGAAACACCCATCACACCTACGCAAAGCTGATCCACGTCACCGCCCCCTTAAGCGCTGCGCCAAAATCGTCGCGCCTGGCTGCTGATCTCAAGCTTGCGCTTCAGTCCTGCCGGGAAGGCTCCAAGCTGCCGCCCCTCCTCTTGAAATCATCTGCCCTCGGCGAAATTTCGGACAGTCAGCGAAATTGCGTCTTGCGCTAAATATATGGAAATACGAATATGCACTTTTCCATATGTTAGGTCTTCGACCAGACGGGAGAGGTGCAATGACTGAGTTTTCCAGCGAACCCCCAAATGACTTTCCAAATCTGGACCTGTCGCTTTTCGATGTACCAACGCCGGAAAAGCTCGCGCAGAGCGCAGAACCACAGCACAAGCCGCGCATACTTCTACTGTACGGATCAACCCGCGAGCGCTCCTTCAGTCAGTTGCTGACCCGCGAAGCGGCACGCCTGTTGGAGCTCATGGGCGCCGAAACCGCAATCTTCGATCCTTCCGGGCTGCCGCTGCCGGACGATGCGCCCGTCGATCACCCCAAGGTACAGGAACTGCGCGACCTGGTGATGTGGTCGGAAGGCCAGGTTTGGTGCTCGCCAGAACGCCATGGTTCGATGTCGGCGGTGTTCAAGGCCCAGATCGACTGGATCCCGCTCGCCCTGGGCGCGGTTCGTCCCTCACAGGGCAAGACGTTGGCGGTGATGCAAGTGTGCGGCGGCTCGCAATCCTTCAACACGGTGAACCAACTTCGCGTGTTGGGTCGTTGGATGCGCATGGTCACGATCCCCAATCAATCCTCCGTCCCCAAAGCCTTCCTTGAGTTCGACGAAGCCGGACGCATGAAGCCATCGTCCTATTACGACCGGGTTGTCGATGTCATGGAGGAACTGATGAAGTTCACCTTGCTGGTGCGTGGCAGAGAAGCCTATTTGGTCGACCGCTACTCCGAGCGCAAGGAAAGCGCCGAAGCACTTTCCAAACGCGTTAACCAGAGGTCCATCTAGGCGCAGCGGCAGAATCAGGATGTGCTGCGTTTGGCTTTTCGAGGCAAAATACGCCCTTGAACCGCAAGGAACGCATGGGTGAGCGCTATTACATCCAAACCCTCCAGCCCAACCCCGAGTTAGGGATCGAAACACCATGGATGAACGCCAAGCAGCCATCAAGAACAAGATCCGCGCCGTGGTGACGAGTAGCGAATCCGACGAGATCACCTATCGATCAGAGTGGCTCGGTTACCTGCCCTTCCCGGTGTTTCAATGGGTTGAATATCAAGGCGAGAGCTTTTCCAGCGACTTCCCCTTCGATTGGACCCTTGAGGATTTGACGAGTCTTGAGCGGACAGGGTTCTTGGAAACACTAGAAGCTTATGAGAACCCGGAAGACCACTTTGATCGGGATATCAGGTATCGCGTTCATGTGGGATGCGTGTAACGCCAGCGGGGTGAAAGAAACTTACCCCTACCGCCATGAGGGCACGCTGTCGATGTCGCAGACGCTGGCCAATTTCGACCACCTCGAGAGTTTCTGAAGAAGATGTATTCGCCGAGCATCGTTCTCCCGCTGAACGAAGCGAACACCGTAGCAGTCGGAGCAACAGGACCCTCGACAAAGAAACCTGGCCCATGCTCCTACGACCCACTGCCCTCGCGACCTTGTTCACCCTGGCTGCCGGCACGGCAACCGCTGCGCAGGAACCTCTGCGCCTGGAAAGCCTGAAACGCTGTGGCGACCTGCTGCAAAGCCAGCATCAGGACTGGTGCCTGACAGCGCGCGGGCTGGGCGACGCAACGCCACAACTCAAGTTGGGCGCAAAGGCACTACCCGCAGACACGGTCCAGCGTGAAGGGGCAAACCTGCGCTTGCGCCTGGACAGCGCCGATTACCAGAGTGGCCCGCTCTGGCTGGAAGACGGCCCCCGCACCAGCAATGCCGCCTGGCTGACCTTGCGTAACAGTCATGTGCTGGCCGCCGGGCCGGACGAAGTGGCGAAGAACATGGACGGCCTGACCACCTACGTCGACCTGGTCAGCGTGCTGATCGAGGAAGACCGTGATGGTCGTCAGGAAGCCGAGCGGCTGGCCCAGAAATACGGAGCGAAAGTGGTCGGTAGCATCGCGCCGCTGAACCTGTACCAACTTCGTCTGCCGGCCAAGGATCTGGTGCAGCGTGACGCCTTGGTCCTGCGTCTGGGCAGCGAGACCAGCGTGGATGCCGTGGTCACCGAGGAGTCCTCGGTCGAAGAAAGCGAGCAGGCCCCTGCCCAGCCTGAAGAGCCGAAGAAACCGGCCCTGGACTCTGACGAATGGGCCGCGAATCGCTTTCTCGACGCGGTGAATTATTACCAACGACGCATCCCCGGGCGACAGCAGCCCATCCAGCCGCAACCGGTGCGCATCGGCCTGATCGAGCGCGATGTGGATTTCGACACGACGGATTTCGCGGACTACCTCGGTGCTTGCTCACCACCGCGCACCTGCCTCTACGCCCGTGATGCGGACAAACCGGACAACCACGGCACAACCGTCGCCGGCATCCTCGCCGCACGCTGGGACGACAGTGGCAACACCGGTTTGCTCCGAGGCCTGGACAAGGCCAGCGGTGGCTTCGAGGTCATCGTCGAACGTAATTCCGATGCCGGGATCACCGCCAACATCGCCGCCTCAGTCAACCTCGTGGAAGATGGCGTGCGCGTGCTCAATTGGAGTTGGGGCATCCATCGCGTCGGCGCCAAAGACATCAAAGGCGATGACGTCGACTCGCTGCTGCGCTCGGGCCTGGCCATGGGCGGCTACGAAGAACTGCTGGAAGAGTTCTTCCTCTGGCTGCGCAAGGAACATCCCGACGTGATCGTAGTGAACTCCGCCGGCAATGGCTCCTCGTTCTCGGGCAGTGACGAATACCGCCTGCCCTCCTCCTTCATCACCGAGCAATTGCTGGTGGTCGGCGGGCACCAGCGCAGCGAACGCACCGGCGTCGCCGTCGACGACCCGGCCTATGCGGTCAAGCGCAGCTCCTCGAACATCGACATGCGCGTCGACATCACCGCCGCCGCTTGCGCCCACGCCTCGACAACCAACGCCGGCCAGCAAGGCGCAGTGCATTGCGGCACGTCCTACGCCACGCCCATGGTCGCGGGCCTGCTGGCGGCGATGCTGTCCATCAACCCGCAACTGCAACCCGAGCAGCTGCGCATGCTGCTACGCCGCAGCGCCATGACCATCGGCGACAACCACGACTTCGAACAGATGGACGCCGAAGACCTCACCGCGCCCATCCTGCCGTCGGAGCGTCGCTACCAACTCAATGACAAAGACGTCGGCCGCTCGGCGCGGCTGGACATGCAAAAGGCCCTGGACCTGGCCGCGCAAAGCCGTGATCGCGTGCGCTGAACCGGTGGGTCATGGGGTCAGTCGGTGGATGGATTGCACCGCGCTCGCCGGGGCTTGGCTTCGCGGGTCCGGCAGGCTTTGGAGCACTCATCAACGCCCCCCGCCATCCACCGCCCATTGTTGCAACGTGGACTTGAAGACCGGGTCGTTCAGATAAGCCACATTGAGTCTCGTCCATGGATTGATACGCGATTGCTCAGGCGAAAAAATGTGCCCGGGAGCGATCATGAAACCCTTCGGCAACAGCAGCCGGGTCAACTCCCTGGCATCGTCGAAATGAGCAAACCTGGCCCATAAATACAGGCTCTGCTCAGGACGACAGAACACCTCGGCCCCCATCTCATCCAGCATTTGCAACGCTGCGGCGGTAGCCGATTTGACCCGCTCCTGAAGCCGAATCAAGTGCCTGAGGAAATGCCCCTCCATTAACACCACGTCGACCGTTCGCTCGCAAAGCTCAGAAGAACTGGTGTGCAGCAACATTTTCAGGTCGCCCAACTCATCGATAACCTCCTTGCTGCCCGCGATGAACCCCACTCTCAGGGCTGCGGAAACGGATTTCGAAAAGCTCCCCACGTACAGCGAACGCTTCAGTTGGTCCAATGCCGACACTCTGATGGCTGCGGCGGGCTTGAAATCAGCCAACGCGTCATCGTCCACCAAAATGAAATCATGCTCCTGTGCCAATTGAACCAGTCGATGCGCCTTACCCGGCGAAATGTCAGACCCTGTCGGGTTATGGCCAACGGACTGTATGAAAAACAGTTTCGGTTTATGCAGGCGCAGGTGTGCTTCTAGCGCATCAAGATCCGGGCCATCGGGCAGACGCGGCACGGACAGCATTCGAGCCCCCTGCAATTGCAGCTTGCCAAACAAAGGGTAATAGCCTGGATCCTCGACAAGTACCGTGTCCCCCGACGCAAGGAAGCGTCGGATGATCAGGTCCAGCCCATGATTTGCACCGTGAGTCGTGACGATTTGCCGAGGATTCGCGCTAATGGCGTAAGACGCCAATTTTTGCACCAGATGCTGGCGCAGGCTGGCATTGCCCAGCCGATTTCCGTACCTGAACAGCGTGGTAACGCCCATCCGCATGATTTGCCGGGTGAACTTGTCCAGGCGCATGTCCATTAACCACTCTACGGGAGGGAATCCTTCCCCAAGAGGCGAATGCCCAGGCTCACGGACGAATTGCTGGCGCATTAGCCAAATGGTATCCATCGCCCTGGCATAGGGCGGCGGTTCCTCGGGTTCGTAGTGACCGCAGGTGCCTTGTTTGACGAAAAACCCCTGCCCATGCCTGGCTTCAACCAAGCCTTGAGAGGCCAGTGCTTCATACGCCGTGATGACCGTATTTTTTGAATGGCCCAACAAACGCATGCATTCACGAAGTGACGGCAAACGGTCGCCCACACGATAAGTGCCGTCGTCAATCTGGGCTGCCAACGAAGCGGTGAGCTGCTGAGCCAAGGTCATTCTGCTCATGCTGAGAATCCCTCCAGTGCCAGCAACAAGGGTACAGCTTAGGTACTGTCTGTCCAAACTGTACCTTCTTTACAGGCACAGAGCGGAATAGTGTGGCTGCAACTTAAAACAACAACCGCGACAGGATTTCCAGATGAGCATCGACTCTCGCCTTCCCAATTTTCGCAGCCTGACGCCTGCCGAGCGCCTCAATCACCTTCAAGACCTGCTCAACCTCCCGGCCGCTGACGTGGCCCTGCTTAGCGACGAAGGCGCGCTCCCGCTCGAAATGGCTGATGGCATGATCGAAAACGTGATCGGCAAGTTCGAATTACCGTACGCCGTCGCCAGCAATTTCCAGATCAATGGCCGAGACGTCATTGTCCCGCTGGTCGTGGAAGAGCCTTCAGTCGTTGCCGCTGCCTCTTTCATGGCCAAGCTTGCCCGGGACGCGGGTGGATTCCTGACGTCCAGTTCTCAACCGCTGATGCGCGCACAAGTTCAGATCGTAGACATTGAAGACCCCTTCAATGCCCGGCTCAGCCTCCTGCGTCACAAAGACGACATCATTGAATTGGCAAACCGCAAGGATCAATTGCTCAATAAGCTAGGGGGCGGTTGCCGGGATATCGAAGTCCACACCTTTGCTCAAAGCCCGAGAGGCCCCATGCTCGTGGCTCACTTGATCGTGGACGTGCGTGACGCGATGGGTGCCAATACCGTGAACACGATGGCAGAAGCCGTCGCCCCGTTGATGGAGGAAATCACCGGCGGGAAGGTACGCCTGCGCATTCTCTCGAACCTCGCCGACTTGCGCCTGGCCCGTGCCCAGGTCCGTATTGCCCCAGCGTTGCTCACCACTGGCGCTTATAAAGGTGAGGACGTGATCGAAGGCATTCTCGACGCCTACAACTTTGCCGTCATCGACCCCTACCGTGCCGCGACCCACAACAAGGGCATCATGAATGGGATTGACCCGCTGATCGTCGCCACAGGTAACGACTGGCGCGCAGTGGAAGCGGGGGCTCACGCCTACGCTTGCCGCGATGGACACTACGGCTCGCTGACAACGTGGGAAAAAGACAGCAAAGGGAATCTGGTGGGCACTCTCGAAATGCCGATGCCTGTCGGACTGGTCGGCGGTGCCACGAAAACCCACCCACTGGCGCAACTTTCCTTGCGCATTCTGGGGGTGAAAACCGCTCAGGAACTCGCTGAAATCGCCGTCGCCGTCGGCTTGGCACAAAACCTCGGAGCTTTGAGAGCCCTTTCTACGGAAGGCATCCAGCGTGGCCACATGGCGCTGCATGCACGAAATATTGCACTGTCAGCCGGCGCGAAAGGCGATGAAGTGACTTGGCTGGTCAAAGAGATGGTCGATGCACGCGACGTTCGCTCCGACAAAGCGGCGGAGCTTCTCAAGCAAAAGCGGGCCGAGTGATGAATAGCCATCTCGACCTGTCCGTTCGATTGGTGGAAGTCGGTGCCCGCGACGGCTTGCAAAACGAGAACCGGACGCTCGCCCCCGCCATACGAGTCGAGTTGCTTAAAAAACTCGCCAATGCGGGCCTGCGGACACTCGAAGCCGGTGCATTTGTCTCAGAACGATGGGTGCCGCACATGGCAGGATCAGGTGACGTCTTTAAAGCGTTGCCGGACCTGCCGGATGTCACCTGGACCGCGCTCGTCCCGAACGCTCGCGGACTGGAGGAAGCGCTGGCAGCGGGTTGCCGCGAGGTGGCGGTATTCGCCGCCGCTTCCGAGGCGTTCTCTCAAAAGAACATCAATTGCTCCATAGCCGAGAGCCTCGAGCGCTTTGAGGCAGTCATGGTGCGCGCCCGGGATGCCGACGTCAGGGTGCGAGGCTATGTCTCGTGCGTGATGGGTTGCCCGTTCACAGGTCACGTTAAACCTGAAACGGTGGCTGCCGTGAGTGCCGCTCTCTATGGGATGGGCTGCTACGAAATCAGCTTGGGCGACACCATTGGAACAGGAACGCCCGCGGCCACCAAAGCGTTGCTGGACGCCTGTACCCGGGTGGTTCCAGTGAACGCCTTGGCAGGTCATTTCCATGACACTTATGGAATGGCGATTGCCAACATCCATACCGCTCTGGGGATGGGTGTTCGTGTGTTCGACAGTTCCGTGGCCGGGCTGGGTGGTTGCCCCTACTCCCCTGGCGCGACCGGAAACGTGGCCACTGAAGATGTGCTTTATCTGCTGGATGGCCTGGGGATCAAACACGGCGTCGACCTGGATGCCGTCGTTGACGCCGGGGAGTTCATTGACGCTCATCTGGGTCGAGAAACGGCGTCCAGAGTTGCACGGGCGCTCTTGGCGAAACGACGACGAGAGGCCTGACTCCGCTACATTCCTTGATGTTCATAACAATAAAAGCTCGCAAGGGCAGCAGGAGGAATCCTTGAAATCCGATCTCTATGAGTTATGGGGTGACACCGTAAACGGTCGTCACCTGATTTACGCCATTGCCATAGGCGCATCCGTCAGCCTGGGTGCTTTTTTCTTGGCCAAACACCTGCTCGTGGGGTGGGTAGACAATGTCCAAATGGCCAAGGCCTACGCCATGCTGGTGGGCATCGTCGGCTGCCTGGTGGGGGGAACCATCAGTGCAAAGCTCTTCAAACCCAACCGCAATGTGGTAGAGCACCAGGCAGATCCTGCGTGGCGAGCAAAGGTTTTATCGGAATTGCAGGACGAGTTCGGAGACCTTGGAAGCCTGTCGGATCTACCCACAGAAACACTCGCTGAACTGCGTGAAATGGATCTTTATGAGGTGTTTGCAGAGTACGAGACAAACCTCACCCGCCCCGCTAACGCTCAAAAAGACGCAACGGTAGCCCCGGTCGCTCCGATCCGGGCCAACGGTGGCCGGTCATGATGACACCCCTGTTGGAGCAGATTCTCATTGCGTTCGGGATGGGCATATTAGGTGCAGTGATCTTCGCCGGGATTGGCCTCATTTCGGGCAGCGATGAAACCACCACCCTCGCCCCACTCACATTGCTCGTGGTGCTGTTGGGTGTACCTGCGCCCGGTGTCCTGACGTTCTTTCTCGCAGGTGCAGTGGCCAAACACATGACTCACGCCGTGCCCACGGCATTACTCGGCATCCCCGGCGACACCCTGGCAACGCCCCTGATGCGCGAGGCCAACTTCCTGCGCAATCTGGGTGTACCGCACGTCGCCCTGCGCAAGATGATTTCAGGCGCGGTTATCGCGGCGCTGATCGCAGTCCCCACGGCGGTGCTTTTCGCCGTGATGCTTGCGCCTTTTGGCGACACGATCAAACGCGCCGCCCCATGGGTTTTCCTGCTCGCTGCGATCGCCATTGCATGGTTTTCCAAGGGGCGACTTGCGGCGGTGCTCGCGCTTGTCCCCTTCGTGATGGTCATCGTCGGTCTGCAAAGCATCACCGGACAATACGGCGTCAAGCTGAGCGTCAGCTATTTCCTCGGTATCGCCATTGGCCCGCTGATTGCCGCGCTATTTTCAATGCTCGCCCCCGCTGAACGGGAGACGATGAGACGCCAGCAGGTGCGCACCTTCTCGCTGTCTGCGGATGTGAAAAGCTGGGGCGGTTTTTTCCCCAACCCGCTCAAGGTGCTGGACAGCAAACAAAGCCTGTGGACTGCGATCACGGCCATTATCTCCAGTGCAACGTTCGTCTTCAGCCCCGTTGCGATGACCGTGATCATGGGCGAACTCGTCGGGTCACGGGTCAAGCATGTCTACCATCGGCTGACAACGGTGATCACGGCCCGTAACGGCGTCACTGAAGCGACATACATCGCTGAAGCCTTGATCCCGTTGATCGCGTTTGGCTTGCCGTTGAGTCCGGTCGCCGCAGGGCCGGCCGCACCGCTGTTCAACGCCCCACCTCGCTTCAGCGTTGACACCGCCACCGGGCAGGTCAACAACCTCCATACCCTGCTCAGCACGTGGGAGTTTCTGGGTTATGGGATGCTGGCGGTGATCGTGGCGATCCTCATTGCCTATCCCTTCACGATGAATTACGCCCACCGGGCAGCGTCCTTCGTCTCACGCAAAATCAGTCACGAAGCGGTGATCTCGACGTTTGTCGGCCTGATTCTGGTGATCGGCATCTGGGAGGGCGGAGCACTCGGCTTACTGGTCATTGTCACCGTCGGCCTGCTGGGTGGTTTTCTATCGCGCTTCCTTGGCTTCAACATCGGCGTGCAATTCATGGGGTATTACACCGCTGTACTGACGGTGCCCGCCATCGTCGCCCTATTGAACGCATGAGCCAATCCAACATAACAACAAGAAGGTCACCCACATGCGCAAAAAACTCTTGGCTTCCCTGTGCCTGGCCTTCAGCGCTGGCATCCTACAAGCCCACGCGGACGCTATCCCCACCCTGAACTACTCGGCGGAGGGCCAGCAACTCCAGGCCATTGGATCACCCGAAAAAGAGTTGCCGACGGTGACAGCCGATCTGTGGCTGAAGGTGTCCGACGGCCCCCTGCAACTGGAAGGTCCATCGTTCGACAGGGCCGGCAATTTGCTGTTTGTCGAGGTGTTCGGGGGGCAGGTTCTAAAGGTCGATCCCGACAAGAAACTCAGTGTCGTTGTGCCGAAAAACGCGCTGGGAAGTGCGGGACTGGCTATTCATAAAGACGGCAGATTGTTTGTGGCAGGGCTGGGTAATTTCAAAAATACCGGCAACCTGACAGCCTACAAACCGGACGGCTCAGGAAAGCAAGTCATCATCCCGGCAAGCAAAAACCATCTGGTGGATGACCTCGTTTTCGACAGCACAGGGGGATTTTATTTCACCGATTTCAAGGGTACATCGACTCAGCCCACCGGCGGCGTCTATTACGTCCCAGCTGGCGGCAAGACAATCGTCTCGATCCTGCCCAATCTAGCGATCGCCAACGGCATTGCGCTCTCTCCCGACGGCAAGACCCTTTGGGTCACTGAGTTCGCGACGGGGCTGCTGCACCGAATCGAACTGAAAGATGCCAAGACAATCGCTCCCTTCGGGGAAGCCGTTGTTTACCGGTTTAGCGGCCCATCACCTGACTCAATGCGTGTCGATCAAGATGGCAATCTGTACGTGGCCCTGTACAGCCAAGGCCGCGTGCTGGTACTCAATCCTAACGGCTTGCCCATCGGCCAGATCTTGATTCCGGGGCGCGAAAAGGGCCACTTTCTTCGCTCGACGAGCATGGCGCTCAAGCCCGACACCAACGAGGTTTATCTCGTGAGCAATGACGGCAGCCTCGGCGAAGGCAGCGCTATTTTCAGAGCCAAAGGCTTTGCCAATGCTGCGAAACTGTACTCCCATCAATAGCAAAATCCCGGCGCATTCCATCATGGTAGCGGTGTCGATTCTTCGATACCGAAAACTTGAATACAGAGCGCCGCACCAATCGAAAGGGTACGTCCGTGGAGCACTGAACAATGGCGAAGGTAGCGGCAAGCCCGCCTTAGCGACAACACAAGCAACCACTGATCAGCGGCTGATCGGGGTCGTTTTCAAGAAATGTAACCATAACCTCCATGCCCGTCCGCAGGGGCGCGACTTCACACCCCCAATCGGAGGGTCCCGTCAGCCAACACCGACTCTTGTCATCAAATCTGTCGTCGCGGTCCCAAGGGAACTTGACCTTGATCCTTGCCAAGCACCCATCACTCTGGATCTCTTCGTCTTGCAGGGCGATGACAACAGCCGTCTGGTCGCTTGGCACCCGAGGCTTCTTGTGGGCCAACGACGGACGATAGGACACATTCCATGGAAGAACGATAAAGCGGTTGCGGTAACCCTGATGGAAGTCACCTTCATGCGCAGCGTTGCCACCGGCGACATCCTCATTCAATACCTGTGGTTGCCGACCTTCGTGGATGACCTGGGTCAGTAGCCATAGGGCGTTCCACTCCTGGCGCGGATGACCCGAGATTTCCAGCACATGGCCGCTGGCTAAGCGAGTCTGGTCACTCTGCCCTTCGGCTTGACGATAAGCCGCATGGCGACGCTCCATAGTGCGAAGACGTCTCTGCTCGCCGTGCTCATGACCGGTGAAACGCTCCAGCCTGTCATCGTCTTCAATGTCCAGGTGTTGCTCGACATCATCGTTGCGGTGCGAGTCACGACGGGGGAGCTGCCCCAGACGCAGGTTGATGCGCTTGATCAGCGGCTCGTTGGTCACCGTATCGCGCGCTTGCCCATAAGCAGTGGGCTGTCCGATCCCGGGGAAAATCGCCTGGTCATCGCCAAACACCAGCACGTGGCCTTGAACGCTGTGTTGGAAGTGAAAGTGGATACCCTCCTCTTCGCACAAGCGCTGGATAAAGTGCAAATCCGTTTCGCCGTACTGGGTACAGTACTCACGCTCTGGGTAGGTCGCCCCCAGGCGAAACCGATAGGCATCGCCCAGAATGCCGTGCTCTTCCAGGATCAAGGCGACGATTCTCGGCACCGAGAACTGTTGATAGATCCTCTGGTTGATGCGGTGCCGCAAGTAGGACAGGTGCGGTACGAGGGCCAGGCTGTAATGTGTCAAACCCTGGTCATGACCGCTTTGTGCGATGTGGTAGACCCGTCCATGAATGCCGTTGCCCGTAGCGCCCAACGTCAGAAAAGCCTCTTTGTCGAAAAGGCTTGCAAGATCCAGGTCAGACCGTTCGCTAACACACTCCACGTTGAAGAGGTAAGGCCTGCTGATCCCCTCTTCCCCAGTGAATGCGAGCACTTGAACATCGTGCTCGAAACCGTTGATGGTCAAACTGAACTGCGTTTGATTGGCTGGGCTGAACATCCACTGTTCTCTTTTTACATAGGGCGGCGCAATGGACCGGAAGACACCGGACTGATGAGTTGACAGGTATTGGCTAACTAGCCCTGCGCCCTGTATATCGGCGTTTACGTATTACTTTCCAGACATGCAAATCAAAGCCGGATCACACGCCACTCTTCACTTTGGTCCAGATCCGCGTGCGGATGCGCTCCAGCTTCAATGGCAGGGGTTCAAGTGGAATAAGTGTCGCGATCGTCTTTTTGTCTGGATAAATCCAGGGATTGTCTCGCAGCTTCTGCTCGACAAACTCGGCGGCATCCTTATTGGCGTTAGGGTACAGCGTATGGTTTGAGGTCTTGGCGATAATTTCCGGTCGCAACATATAATTGATGAACGCCATGCCTTCCTTGGGATGAGGCGCATCTTTTAGCAAAACCAGATTCTCCGACCAGGACAACGCGCCTTCGCGGGGAAGACTGTAGGTAATCTTGCGTCCCGTATTGGCCTTCTCGTTGATGGCCTGTGCCGCCAGGGCACCATTGGCCCATCCCACCACTGCACAAATATTGCCGTCAGCCAGGTCGGCGTCGATTCTGGACGAGTCGAAATAAAGGACATAAGGCCGGATTTTCAACAGCAGGGCTTGAGCTTTCTGGTAATCATCCGGGTTCTTGCTGTTGCTGGGGAGTCCAAGGTAATTCAAGGCAATCGAAATGATCTCGCTTGGCGAGTCAAGCATTGCCACGCCACACGACTGTAGCTTACTGATGTTTTCTTCTTTGAAGATCAGATCCCAGCTATTTACCGGAGCATTATCACCCAATGCCGCTCTGACTTTGTCAACGTCATAACCAATGCCGGTAGTGCCCCACAAATAGGGGACCGCATAGCGGTTACCAGGATCATTGACCGCGAGTTGGGCCAGGATGTCAGGGTCGATATGTGAAAAGTTACTCAGCTGATGACGATCCAAAGGCTGGAGAACGCCCGCCTGGATCAGGCTTGGCAACACATTGGAAGTCGCCACGACCACGTCATATCCGGTGCGCCCGGCCATGACCTTGCTCTGCATGATTTCAGCGCTGTCGAACGCATCCATATGCACGCTCGTACCAGTTTCCTGCTCAAACTCCTTTGGCGTCTCCGGCGCAAGCAACCCGAACCAGTTATACAGATAGATCCCGGGCTCTACAGCCGCCACTGAAGTGCTTATCCCTGCACAGAGAAGCGAGGCCGAAAAAATGGTTCGCAAATGTGACTTTCTCATGCAACATCCTTGTCAAGACGATATGCCCTCATGGCCATCGTAAACCCTGGCAGCGAATATACCGGGTGTTACCGAATAGTAAATACCTACGAATACTTACCTTTGACCTGCTAATTCCTAACCCTAAAGGGGTAGAAAATGCCGTTTGACCTCCATAGCCTGGCTTGGCATCGATCGATTGGGAAGCTGATCATGCAGCTGAATCGCCCAGATTTCTGGAGTTCACTGGTTCGCACATTAAATGAATATGTACAGATCGATAATTGGGTTGTATTGATTTTCAGCAATCGACACGTGCAGGTCGTCAGCCTTCCTGAGGTCGCCGATGCGGAAGAAGTCGACGCATTCACTCATCGCTATGTGAAAGGTCTTTACTTGCTGGATCCGTTTTATATAGCCAATCGGGAAAACCCACAAAGTGGCTTCTTCCACCTATTGGACATTGCACCGGAATACTTTCTTGAAACCGAGTATTACCATCAGTATTTTGCCCAATACATCTCCATGGATGAGGCCCAGTACAATGTCCAACTCGACCCCGACCGAACGTTATGCATTTCTATCGGCAGCAAAGTCCGCTTTAGCCAAGAGCAAATAACCATCCTTGATGTTATCAAGCCGTGGGTGATTGCATTGATGCATCAGCGCATGGGTTTTGAAATTGATGTAGAGAAGACACTGAGCGAGCCGCCGCTGTGGCCAGAAACGGTCAATCAACTTGGCACACAAATTACCGCACGCGAAAGTGACGTACTCCGTTTATTACTCAGCGGTTTCTCCAACAAAGAAATAGCTGGAAAGCTGTCCCTCTCGGCGGAGACCATAAAAGTTCACCGCCGCAACATCTACGCAAAGTTAAACATCAAGTCACAATCTGAACTCTTTGCTCGATTTTTCATGCCAAAACAGAATATTTCCCTCCCCATTGAAGAAGGCAGGCCAGCACGCTGAGTGGCGCGGTCATGCGCCTGCAAGCATCAGGTCCAGATTCTGCACCGCCGCGCCAGCGGCGCCCTTCCCAAGGTTGTCAAACACCGCAGCCAGCAAAACCTGCCCGGTCTCATCGTTCTCGAACACCGACAAGCGCAAATCATCTGTGCCGTTAAGCGCTTGGGGATCGAGGAACGTCAACTCCTTAGCTTCCTGCATCGACATCACGTGTACATGGCCCGCATCGGCGTAGTGCCGGGCCAGACACGCATGCAACTGCACCGCGCTCACGCCAGGCGCCAACAAGCGGGTCTGCACAGGTATGGTCAGCGCGATTCCCTGCCGAAAAGCGCCATAGGCCGGCACAAACATCGGCCGCTCCGTCAGCCCGCTTTGCTGCTGAATCTCCGGAACATGCTTGTGCGCCAGCCCCAGCCCATAGACCTGAAACGCCGGCGCCGGCGATGCGCCCTCCCCCTCATACTCTTGTACGCCGGCACGCCCTTTTCCGGAATAGCCCGACACGGCGTAAATATTCATCGGGTAGTCCGTGGGCAGTAGCCCAGCCTCCAGCAGTGGGCGTAGCAGCCCTATCGCTCCCGTGGGATAGCAACCGGGGTTGCTGACCCGCCGCGCCGTGGCGATTCGTCTGGCCTGCTGCGAGTTCATCTGTGCGAAACCGTAGACCCAGTCTGGATGGGTACGGTGCGCGGAACTTGCATCGATCACGCGGACAGCTGGGTTTTTGATGCTCGCTACCGCATCGCGCGCGGCCGGGTCGGGCAGGCAAAGCATTGCGATGTCGCAGTCGTTGATGGCTTCAGCGCGGCGTTGCGGATCCTTGCGATAGTCGGCGCTGAGGGTGAACAGCCGCAGATCGCTCCGGTCGCGCAGACGTTGATGGATTTGCAACCCGGTGGTGCCTTGGTCGCCATCGATGAATACAAGGGGACTTGCCATGGCATGCTCTCGAACATTGAAAATCAGGAGTTCCAATGTTCAGCGACGCGCTAAGATAGGAAAAGTTGAATTTATTAACGCTGGAATTCAGTTTTTCTGAACAAGGGCTCCTATGCGGGAAATCAGTCTGGACCGACTGCGTACGTTGGTGGCGATTGCCGACCTGGGATCGTTTGCCGAAGCCGCGCGTGTGCTGCATCTTGCGCCACCCACTGTCAGCCTGCATATCGCCGACCTGGAGTCGCGGGTGGGTGGCAAGCTCTTGTCGCGCACACGTGGGCGCGTTCAGCCTTCAGCAATAGGGAACACCCTGGTGGAGCGCGCGCGGCGCCTGTTGGCGGATGCGGAACAGGCGCTTGAGGACGTGGAGCGTCAGGTACAAGGATTGGCCGGACGTGTGCGGCTAGGCGCCTCCACCGGGGCCATCGCACAGTTGCTGCCGAACGCTTTGGACACGTTGAGCCAACGCCACCCCGCGATCGATGTGCAGGTCGCGGTGCTCACCTCCCAGGAAACCTTGAAGAAGCTTGCCGAGGGCTCCTTGGAGATCGGTCTGGTCGCGCTGCCGCAGTCGCCGGTGAAGGGCTTGCGGATCGAGCCGTGGCGACGGGACCCGGTCATGGCCTTCTTGCCGGCTCGCTGGGAATGCCCGGATACCGTGACACCCGGTTGGCTGTCCGCTCAGCCGTTGATTTTGAATGACACCACCACTCGCCTTTCGCGCTTGACGTCGGAGTGGTTCGCCAGTGACGGCCGACAGCCTGTGCCGCGCATTCAACTGAACTACAACGATGCGATCAAAAGCCTGGTGGCGGCGGGATATGGTGCGACGTTGTTGCCCCATGAGGCCTCCACGCCATTGCCCGATACCCGGATCGTCATGCGGCCATTAAAGCCCTTGTTGTGGCGTCAACTGGGTATCGCCCACCGCAGTCTGGACATCGAGCGGCCTACGCAACATGTACTGGATGTGTTGTGGGAGTTGAGCGCGCAGTGATGCCCCCCAAATGCTTCGAACTTTGCCGTCGCCAAAGAGACTACCTGAGAGTGCCAGTACCACCGGTGGTCGTGGTGCCACATAACCCTCAAAGCAGCCTTTAGTGACAGAATCCCCAATCGACCGTTTCGGAGACCCCCATGCTTCGCGTATTTGAACAAAGGCTCGACCCTTTCCCGCCCGACGAGGTACCGCCACCGCCCGAAGGCCTGGCTCGGTTTCTCTGGGCCTGCACACGGGGGGCCCGCGGTTACATCCTCGCGTTTGCGCTGCTCAGCGCCGGTGTGTCGATCTATGAAGCCTGGCTGTTTTCCTTCCTCGGCCAGGTCGTGGACCTGCTCTCGACCTGGCAGGCCGGCGGTGAGGCGGCGGCGCAGGAAAGTCGCGTGCTGTGGGGCATGGGCCTGGTCATGCTGGCCAGCATCGGGCTGGTAGCGTTGCGAACCATGGTGCAGCACCAGGTATTGGCGATCAATCTGCCGTTGCGGCTGCGTTGGGACTTTCACCGCCTGATGCTGCGGCAAAGCCTGTCGTTTTTTTCCGACGAGTTCTCTGGCCGGGTCACCACCAAGGTGATGCAGACTGCGCTGGCCGTGCGTGACGTGCTGTTCACCCTGATCGAGATCGCCCCCGGAATCGGCGTGTATTTCATTGCCATCATCGCATTGGCCGGTGGCTTCGCCCTGAAACTGATGCTGCCTTTCGTGGCCTGGATCGTGCTGTTCGGGCTGGCCATGCTCTACTTCGTGCCCCGCCTGGGGAAAGTCGGACAGGAACAGGCCAATGCGCGCTCTTCGATGACCGGACGTATCTCGGACGCCTACACCAACATCACGACCGTGAAACTGTTCTCCCACTCCAATCGTGAAGCGCACTTCGCGCGCGCGGCCATGGAGGATTTCAAACAGACCGGCTTTCGCCAGATGCGTCTGGTCAGCCAATTCGAGATCGTCAACCAGGCGTTGGTGGTGGGGTTGATCATGGCGGCAGGCGGTTATGCCCTCTGGCTGTGGCACCAGGGCGACGTCGGCGCCGGTGCCGTGGCGGCGATCACCGCCATGGCGTTGCGTATCAACGGCATGTCGCACTGGATCATGTGGCAAATGACCTCGCTGTTCGAGAGCATCGGCACCGTGCAGGATGGCATGGCCACCCTTACCCGCGGCCCCAAGGTGCAGGATGCGCCGGACGCGGGAGTGCTGGTGACTTCCGGCGGAGCGGTCACCTTCGACAATGTGAGCTTCAACTACAATGGCGAACGCCAGGTGCTCAATGGCTTGAGCCTGAACATTCGCCCGGGCGAGAAAATCGGCCTGGTGGGCCGCTCCGGCGCGGGCAAATCCACGCTCATCAACTTGCTGCTGCGCTTCTATGATGTCGACAGCGGACAGATCCGCATTGACGGGCAAGACATTGCGCACGTGACGCAGGACAGCCTGCGCAGCGCCATCGGCATGGTCACCCAGGATACGTCCCTGCTGCACCGCTCCATTCGCGACAACATCGCCTATGGTCGACCCGATGCGAGCGACGCACAAATCCGCCGTGCCGCGGCCAATGCCCAGGCCGATGAGTTCATCAGCCAACTGAGCGACCGCCAGGGCCACACCGGCTACGACACCTTGGTCGGCGAGCGCGGCATCAAGCTGTCGGGCGGCCAGCGCCAGCGCGTCGCGATTGCCCGAGTGATGCTCAAGAACGCCCCGATCCTGCTCCTCGACGAGGCGACCAGCGCGCTGGATTCGGAAGTCGAAGTGGCCATCCAGGAAAGCCTCGATGAAATGATGCAGGGTAAAACCGTCATCGCCATCGCCCATCGGCTGTCCACGATTGCGGCGATGGATCGACTGATTGTCATGGACGATGGACGCATCATCGAACAGGGCACCCACAGCGAATTGCTCGCCAAGAACGGCATCTATGCGCGGCTGTGGCACCATCAGAGTGGCGGGTTCCTGGGTGAGGACCGGTGGGTGGGCGAGGCGATGGATCAGGTATGAGCGTGGATGGCCCGGGGGGCAACGCTCCCTTCACCCCGATGGTCCCAGCCGATGACTGGCACCAGTGCCATAATCCCTCCCCGCTCATGCCAGAGACGGATCAATGACCACCGAACGCTACGACCAGCTCGCCATCTTCGCCGCCGTCGCCCAGGAGCGCAGCTTCACCCGCGCAGCGGCCAAGCTGGGCATGTCGCAACCGGCGCTGAGCCGGGCGATGCGTCAGTTGGAGGAGCGGCTGGGGGTCAGGCTGCTCTCGCGCACCACGCGAAGTGTCGCCCCGACCGAAGCCGGTGAACACCTGCTGCGGGTGGTCGCGCCGCGATTCGAAGAGATCGATAACGAGATGGCGATGCTCAGTGAGTTTCGCGATAAGCCGGCGGGTAAGTTGCGCATCACTGCCGGTGAGCACTCTGCGATCACGATCTTGCAATCCGTTCTCGCCAGGCTGCTGCCAAACAATCCCGATCTCAATATCGAAATCATCGTCGACTACGGTTTCACCGATATCGTCGCGGAGGGTTTCGACGCCGGTGTCCGGCTGGGCCCACAGGTCGCCAAGGACATGATCGCCATGCGTATCGGCCCTGATATGCGCATGGCGGTTGTGGGCTCGCCAGCGTATTTCGCCCGATACCCCAAGCCAGTCATCCCTGACGACCTCACGGCGCACAATTGCATCAACCTGCGCATGCCGACCCATGGCGGCCTTTACATCTGGGAGTTCGAGAAAAACGGACAGGAAGTGAACGTCCGAGTGGAAGGCCAGTTGGTGTTCAATACCATCGCGATGCGCCTGGAGGCGGCCCTCCAAGGGTTGGGGCTGGCCTACATGCCGGAGGACCAGGTGCAAGACGCTGTCGCGCAAGGCCGGTTGATTCGGGTGCTGGAAGATTGGTGCGAGCCGTTTTCCGGCTACCACCTCTACTATCCCAGTCGCCGCCAAAGTTCACCGGCCTTTACGCTGCTGCGCGAAGCCTTGCGCTACGTGGGTTGATTGGCCTGGACGGTGTCCAACGCTTCACTGGCACGCTTGGCCGCGGCGGCGTCGCCCTGCTCGTCCAGTAGCTGGATCAGTTGCCGCAGCTGTGCAGCGCTCAAGCCGACTCGCAGGCTGGCGGCCAGGTGCGAGCGCAGTTGCGACTCCACGCCGGGAGTGACCGCCAGCGCGGCGACTGTCGCCAGCTCGCGGCTTTGCCAGTCCAGGTTGTCACGCTCGAAAATGTCGCCAAACAGGTGCGTCTGCAAGTACTGGTTGATGACCGGGACGAAGTCGAACAACGGCCCCTGGACGGGCGCACCGGCAATGCGCGTCTGATTGGCCGTGCCCGCCGCCAGCAACGCGTCGCCGGTAGGAATCAGTCGAGCAGGCTCGCGCCCCGGGTCGTCCTGGACGCCGCGTTGCTTGCGCGCCTCCACCACTTTCATCAATTCGCCGAGGGCGTTGAGGCTGCGGGGAAAGCCACTGTAGGCGTAAAGCTGCACCAGGATTTCCTTCGCCTCGCTGACGGTAAGGCCGGCATCCAGCCCTCGATTCAAAGCAGTGTTGAGACCAGGCATATTGCTCGTCGCCAGGGCGGCGGCAATCAGCGGGATGGCTTGCTGCTTGGCCGACAGGGTTTGCGAAACCGCCACCGTATCCGGCCTGGCCGTAGACGTTCCAGCGGCGCCGTACTGTTCTTCGCTGACCTTCTCCATCCACTCCACGCTCTTGCCCTCCACCGTCCCAGTGACGGCCAGGTGAGTCATGGCGCTCGTCGGCGCAGCACCATGCCAATGCTTGACGCCTGGCGGGCAAACGATGACATCGCCCGGACGGATCTGCTGCACGGGCTTGCCCCACTCCTGCGTCAGGCCGACACCGGAAATCACCACCAAGCGTTGACCGGCGGGATGGGTATGCCAAGCCGAGCGCGCACCCGGTTCGAAGCTGACGTAGGCGCCGGAGGCGCTCACTTCATCGGTAGCCGGGAACAACGGATCGACCCGCACTCGCCCGGTGAAATAGTCCGCCGGGCCTGCGACCGAAGCCTGGCTGCCGGCCCGGCTGATCTGCTGCGAAGTCCGGGATTCATTGGCAGTACCTCCTGCTCCCCAGGCATCGGCAAAGGGAGCCGCAGCGCACACCGCGAGACCTATCAGGGTATTTTTCATGGCAAAGGGTTCCTTCAAGTCAGAGCGTCCTGGCGTAAAACGCGGTCAGTTGGTCCATGGCGATGTCCACATAAGCCGGCACCCAATAGGTTTCGATATGAGTAGCACCGGCGATGGTGAACAGTTTTTTGTCCTGGGTTCCGCTCGCCTTGGCAAAGGCTTGCTGCGACATATACAGGCTGTCGGCGTTGCTGCCGGCGATCATCAACAAGGGTTTGTCGATCAGCTCGATCTGGTCCGTGGCATCGAAGCTCATCAGGTCCAAGAGGCTGCTTTGGGTGTAGCGAAAGGTCGAATTGGGGTGGGCGTGAGTCTTGCCGTAGTACTCGAAACCCTGGCGATACAGATCAAACGGCAGCTTGGCGATCTGTTCATCGGTCAGTTTGGCGTCGCCGACGTAGAGAATTTCTTCACCGGCCGCTTCTTGGGCGCGGGCCGCCGATGCCTGCTGCAAACGCGCCTGAACGGTAGACAGCTGCGAGTCCTGGTAGCCGTTGCGGCGAACCAGCCCAGAGTTGAACATGCTCAAGGTCGCGATCGACTGGAAGCGCTTATCGGTTCGCGCTGCCGCCAGTGAATAACCGCCGCCGCCGCAGATGCCGAGCAGGCCCAGGCGTGTGTTGTCGGCCCCTGGATAACCGGCGATGAAGTCCGCCATCCCATGGATATCTTCGATGCGATGCGCAGGCTTGTCGACGTTGCGAGGCTCACCGCCACTGGCCCCTTGATAGGCCGCGTCGGCGGTGATCGTAATGTAGCCCTGGTCGGCCAAGCGCTGGGCATAGAGACCTGCGACCTGCTCCTTCACGCCACCGTTGGGGTGCGCGACGATTACGACCGGATACTTCTTCGCTGCGTCATAATTGGCTGGCGTGTAGACGTTGGCGGCGATATCCAGGCCGTTGAGCTTGTAACTCACCGGATGGATGTTGACCTTGCCCGGTTCGTTCTCCGTCAACGCGCCACCGTAGGTCAAGGTGAAGGGGTTGTGCTTGTAGTCCGCCGCTCCGGCACCGGACATCCCGATCATGGCGGCCATGAAGGTGGCCTTCAATGTGGTTCGCATCGATGAATACTCCTGACAATAGGTGTGAGGACGGCGCGGAGGAGGTTCAATCGAGGTTTTTTTCAGCCAGGAATGTCGAAACCAGGTCCGCGATCTCGAGGTTGTTCAAGTCCGAAAACGGAAAATGGCTATTGCCCTTGATACCGATCTCCGGCAAATGGACCAGCCTGACGTCACCCCCATGGCGGTTCACGGTGTCGCGCCACACGCGCGCCATTTCAAGGCGCGCACGCCAGCTGTCCTGGGCCGGCAAGCGCACAGGTTGGTCGGGGATGTTGTCACCGTAGAAAATGATGATGGGGAGGCGGGTCAGCGCCTTGAACTGCTCCTGCGAAACGGCCTGACCCGAGAGCGTGTCGAAGGCGCTGGGAATCGGCGCAGGCACTTCCCCCTCTGGAAACACGAAGCCGCTGCCCGGCTCGAATGCCACGATGGCCCGCACGTTCGGGCTTTTGATCGCTGCCAACCAGCCGGGCCCGCCGCCCTGGGAATGGGTGAACAAAATGGCCGGCCCGGTTTTCCCCAACAGCGCGGCAACGCTGTTGGATACGACATCAGCGTCATAGGCCCCGGTGTTGGGGGTCATGGAACGAAAAAACTGCTCCTGCGCCGCCTGCCCGCGTGGGAACTGACTGCCCTCGAAGACCTTGGGCCAAAGGCCGATGCGAAACTGGTTGAACCACAGTTGCTCATCCGGCACAGGCTTGATCGTCGCTTCAACCAGACTGCGTCCCGCATCGCCACGGCGCGGTTGGTCGATCAGGTAGGTAGAGAATCCGCGACGCAGGAAAATATTCTGAAAGCCTTCACGACCATCGGCCGTCGTTTCCCAGGACTTCGCCGACTGCCCGGCGCCATGAAGCATGAGAATCGGCAGTGGACGGCTATCGACCGGAACCTGATAGAACGCATACAGGTGGTCACCATGTAGGGTTTGACCATCGGCCTGGGCTGGACGGTAGGGATCAAAAATACCTGGCTGGGAGATCTGCCCGCCGCCGGCCGTCAGGCTTCCCTGTTCCTTGATGACCAGGGGTGGACGTTCCGCGCCATTGACCAGCGTCGTGGTGCACAACGCCAAATAAAGGATGCCCGCCTTCGCGACGACGGGCAGTCTTGGAGGGATCAAACGCTTAGTCATGGGCTTCCCTATCGATTGAATCGCAGAGAAGCAAATTACCCTTGCCGCATTAATCGATAAACCATGCCAGTTACATAGCACTCATATCGCAATCGCATAAATACAACTGGACAACGCGACTTACCTTTTCTCAACCAATCGCAGTGACTGTGCACCCTCCAGTGATAGGTGGATCACAGCAGCCTTGCTCGGGAAGTTCGGCGCGTCGTCATCAGTGTTCTCCATCACAGGAATGTCGATCAGGGTCTGCTCACCCGTCGGGTCGCTGACCAGCTTTGCATCCAGTTTGTCGATGGCACGCCAGCTGTCGCCCCCGATGCGCATCACGTCCAACAGGCTGTAGTGCGGCACGCCTTCTTCGTTCTCTTCGGGCGTAAAGGCCGCCAGGTATTGGCTGTAGTTGTTGCCCATACCGAAACCCTCGATGGTGAAGACCGCGAGGGTGACCTGGCTGTCCTCGCCAGTGTCCAGCGTCTGCACCAGCGTTGCTTCCGGGTAGCCGGTGGCATAGCTGTCCTTGATGAGCGCCACCAAGTGCCCGATCTGAGCCTCCAGGGCTTTCGGAACGGGTTTCGATTCAGCGGCGTGAGTCAGGGTGCAGGTGAAAAACAAAGCAGCGGTCAGCAGGCGCAATTTCATGAAAGTGAATGTCCAGGGGCGTCGGGAGGTCTGCGCGCAATGGTAGCGGTTGGCAAGGGATTTGGTAGCCCAGTGTCGATAGGTTTTGTGGTGGGGTGCACAACCTTGCTCGCCAAAGCGGTGGATCAGTACGCATTGAGATTGGATGCACTGCCGCCATCGCGAGCAAGCTCGCTCCCACAGTGGGTTTGTGGTGCTGCACGGGACTTGAAACCTATGCAGGACCCTTGTGGGAGCGGGCTTGCTCGCGATAGCGGAATGTCAGGCGACATTGATGTTGAATGGGCTGGCCTCATCGCGAGCAAGCTCGCTCCCACAGTGGATTTGCGGTGCTGCACAGTATTTGAAACCTATGCAGGCCCCTTGTGGGAGCGAGCTTGCTCGCGAGAGCGGAATGTCAGGCGACATGGATGTTGAATGGGCTGGCCTCATCGCGAGCAGGCTCGCTCCCACAGTGGATTTGCGGTGCTGCACGGGACTTGAAACCTATGCAGGCCCCTTGTGGGAGCGGGCTTGCTCGCGATAGCGGAATGTCAGGCGACATGGATGTTGAATGGGCTGGCCTCATCGCGAGCAAGCTCGCTCCCACAGTGGATTTGCGGTGCTGCACGGTACTTGAAACCTATGCAGGACCCTTGTGGGAGCGGGCTTGCTCGCGAAAGCGCTGGGTCAGTTCGCAACCGATGCTGGATGCTTCAAGTCATCGATGCACTGACGGCAGCCTGCGCAAATCCCCGCCGCAAGTCCTCGATCAACACCTCGACATCCTCCAACCCCACATGCAAGCGCACCACCGGGTTCAATGCCCGATCCTCGGCACGTTGCCGATCCTGGGTATCGGCAACGGTCACCAGGCTCTCGAATCCCCCCCAGGACGCGCCCAACCCAAACACCTGCAACGCGTCGATGAATCGCTCCAGGTAAGCGTCGTCGTGTTCGCGAAGTTCAAAGGACAGCAACCCATTGCTGCCGTTGAAATCCCGCTGCCACAACCCGTGGCCGGGATGCTCGGGCAGCGCGGGATGGAAGACCCGCTTCACCTGCGGTTGCGCCTGCAGCCAATGGGCGATTTCCAGGGCCTGGCGCTCATGGGTGTCCAGGCGTGGCACGAGGGTGCGCGCGCCACGCAGGACCAGGTAGGCGTCGTCGGGGCTGACGGTGTTGCCGAAGCTGTCGCTCATGGCCGCCAGTGCCGGCCAAGCCTCCTGACGCGTGCACACGCTGCCCATGACCACGTCGCTGTGGCCGCTCAGGTATTTGGTCAGGGCCATGATCGAGATGTCGGCGCCTAATGCCAGTGGCCGGTACAACACGCCCGCCCCCCAAGTATTGTCCACCGCCAGCAAGATGCCGCGCGGCTTGCAGAGTGCGGCGATGGCCGGCAAGTCGCAGAGCTCGTACAGCAAGGAACCGGGCACTTCGGTGTAGACCATTTTGGTGTTGGCCTGCAACCGTCCGGGCAGGTCGCTGCCGTCGGGGGCGAAGTAGTCGACCTCTATGCCGAAGGCCTCGAGGAAGTCCCGGGCCACACGCCGTACCGGAGCATACACCGCATCGGTGATCAGCACATGATCGCCAGGCCGCAGGTAGGCCAGGAAGGTTTGCGCCACGGCAGCCAACCCGGTGCCAAACAGCCGCGTGCGGTAGCCACCCTCCAATTCAGTGACGAGGTCTTCCAGGGCGAAGGCCGTCGGATTGCCCCGGGCGCCATAACTCAGGACACGCTCGCTGTCGCGCCGGGCACGGGCGTCACGCATCTGGGCCAGGTTGTCGAACAGCACCGTGCTCAGGCGGCTGACCGGTACGTTGACGGGCCTGGCACCGACGCCTTTTGCAGTGCGCGCGCCATGGACCAGACGGGTCCGCAACCGCTCAGCGACAGTGCTTTGAGGCTGTCCCTGCAATGGCTTGAGGCTGGCGATCTCCTCCTCGCTCATTTGCGCCAGCAGACCGATTTCCCACGCCAGGTATTGGCGCGCCGCATCCTTGTTGCCAGCGTGACGGTCGTGGGTGAAAAACAGGAAATCGATGCACTGTGCATCCGGCAATGTATCGGCGCCCTCTTGCAGCGCCAGGTCCGCCGAGCGCCAGGCATCCGGACCGCCGTCCAGCAAACGGACCTCCGCTTGAGGCAGCTCCAGTGCCGCCAGGGCGGCGAGTCGGGCGTCATCGGCCACCAGCACCAGCGGCCGCTGCTCACCCGCCAGCGCACGGGCCAATAACGGCCGGATCGACCAACGCGCCCCGGCGATATGACCTTTGCGATAGGCCCGGCTCGAACGCAGGTCGATCAAGACCACTGCGTCATCCTTCAGGGCGTCGGCCAAGGCCTGCACACTGATCAGCGGCAGCTTTTCAGGCGCGACGCCGGCTCGAGCCGGTAATGCCAGGCCACTGCTCAACCCACCGGACAACACAAAGGCCTCGTGCCCCAGCTGCCGCAACCAACTGGCAATAATCGGTGCGCGTACGCCGTCGTTGTCGAACAGCACCACCCGCGCCTGGCGCACGCCCACGTACAGATCGGTGGATTGAATCAACTGCCCGCCCGGCGTGTGTTGCGCACCCGACAACGTGCCAGCGGCAAACTCCTCGGCGGTGCGCACGTCGCAGAGGAACAGACTGCGCCCGACGTCCGCGGCCCACTGCTCGACCTGGGCAACCCCAACGACAGGCGCTCCGGCCCGCTCGGCCAGTTGTGTCGCCGCCAAGCGCTGCCCCGGCAACGTGCTGCTCGACACCTCATCGGCATAACGACGCTCGCTGCCGTGTTCCAGTTGAAGATCTTCCAGGTGCCAGCCTTGCGTACCGTTTTCCAGGGCATAGATCGGGTTTTTCAAACCCAGGTCGATCAACGTCTGGGCGCCAATGATGCTGCGGGTCCGGCCGGCGCAATTGACCACGATGGGGGTCTGCTCGTCCGGCACCAGGTCGTGCACGCGGTAGCCCAGTTCGCCATTGGGGCAGCAGATCGAACCGGGAATGGTCATCTTGCGATACTCCTCCAGCGGTCGGCCGTCGAGGATCACCAGCGGCTCACCCCGGGCCTGCCACTGCGCCAGTTGGCGGGCGCTGACGTGAGGCGTGTGACGGACCGCCTCCACCTGCTCGCCAAAGGCCTTGGACGGCACGTGCACACCAGCAAACAGCTGATAGCCGGCGGCCTGCCAGCCATCGGCGCCGCCCTCCAGGATGTGCACATTGACATAGCCCAACGCTTGCAGGCGTTGCGCCGCACGGGCCGCCAGATCCCCGCCATCCTGATCATGGAGCACCAACCGCACCTGGAGGTTCGGCGCCAGCCGCCGCACTTCCAACTCCAAACGGCTATAGGGCAGGTTCACCCCGAAAAACAGATGGGCTTCGCCATATTGGCCGTGCTCACGCACATCAAACAGGGCGATTTCCTGCCCGTCGAACAACCACCGCTGCAGTTGCTGGGGAGTTAGGGTCTGGCTCATGGGAGTCCCGCTGGAAAAATGGAGTGACTGGAACGCAAGGTTGGCGTCAGTGGGCATAGGCCTTGATCGACGGGGCCATTTGCGAGGCGTTGTAATTGAGGATGCGCCCATCGGCTTCGACGCCGTAACGGCCGTTGAGTGACTCCAGCGGCAAGCCATAGAGATGGAAATGCAGGGTCGGTTGCTCGCCTGCTACCCGAATGCCATGCAGGTCTTCCCCCAGGAACGCGATGGATGTACCGGGCTGCACGATCACCTCCTTTTCCAGGCGCAAGGTGGTGTATCCCGGTTCGCGACCCTCATCATCGCGTTGATAGACGTAGTTGATTTCCTGGCCTTCAATGGCGCTGATGATGGCCCAGGTCTCGTGGTTGTGGGGGATGGTGCTTTTGCCCGGTAGCAGCGAGTTCAGGTACAGCGTCGGAGTGTCGCCGTCGTCATTGAGGCGATAGCGAAACGCGGTGCTGCCCTGCCCCGGCTCCGGTGCCGGAAAGGCCTCGAAGTTGAACAGGTCGCGGCGCTCGGCCAGGGCTTCCAGCAGCACGACAATCTGCTTGAGCGCGGCTCGGTCGACGCCTCGCTGGTGAATGACGCGCACTTCCTTGAGGAAGTCCTCGATGATATCGGCACGGTCAGGGGTGGTCATGGCAGGCTCCTTTAGACAGACAGGCTGTAGCTACTCAGGTTGGTCAACAGGTAAGGATCATCGGCGATGGGCGGCCGCCGCCCCGGGTCACCCAAGGCATGGCGCAGAAACTCCCGGGTGCGCTCGCTGGTGGGGTGCTGGAAAATCCGCGCGGCGCTACCGTGCTCGACGATCACGCCGTTCTCGGTGAAATAGACGACATCGCTGATCTCCTCGGCGAAACGCATTTCGTGGGTCACCAGCACACAGGTCATGCCCTCTTCGGTCAGCTCGCGAATCACCGTCAACACCTCGCCGACGGTTTCCGGATCCAGGGCCGAGGTCACTTCATCGAACAGGATCAGCTCCGGCCGCATCGCCAGGGCGCGGGCAATCGCCACCCGTTGTTGCTGGCCGCCCGAGAGTTGTCCCGGATAGGCATCGGCCTTGTGCTCCATGCGCACCTTGGCGAGCAAGGCGCGGGCATCTTTCTCGGCGTCGGCCCGATTGCGGCCCAGGACCTTGCGCGGCGCAATCACCAGGTTCTCCAGCACCGACAGATGCGGGAACAGGTTGTACTGCTGGAATACGAACCCCACGCGCTTGCGCAACTCGATGCGCTGGGCTTCCTGGGCCAGGGTGTGGACCTCGGTGGCACCGACACGGATGCTGCCCCGCTGGGGTTGCAACAGGCCGGTGATGCAACGCAGGATCGTCGACTTGCCCGAGCCGGACGGGCCGATGATCGACACCGCTTCGCCACGGCGCACGTCCAGGTCAATGCCCTTGAGCACCGGGTTGCTGCCGAACGACAAGTGCAAGTCGCGCAGGCTGACCAGGGGTTCGGCGACGGTTTCAGTAGAAGGCATAACGTCGCTCCAGGTATTGGGTAAGGCGGGAAATCGGGTAGCAATAAGCAAAGAACAGCACCAGCAGGCTCAGGTAGATCACCACGGTAAAGCCGGTCAGGTTCACGGTGTTGCTGGCGATCTGCGCGGTGTCGATCACGTCGTGCACACCCACCAGGGAAGCCAGTGCGGTGCCCATGGTGATCACCGCGTAGAGGTTCATCCACGGCGGCAACATGCGCTTGAAGCACTGCGGCAGGATGATCGAGCGGAAAATCTGCCCACGGGTGAACGCCAGGGAACGCGCCGCCTCCCATTGGGTGCTGGGAATCGAGGCGATGGCGCCACGGAAGATTTCCGCGACATTGGCGCTGGCGGGCAAAGCCAGGCCGAGGGTGACCTTGACCCAGTCGGGGAACGCGACATAGGCACTGCCGATACGAACCTCGAACGGGAACACATACGTAGTGAAGTAGATCAGCACCAGCCAGGGCGCATTGCGGAAAACCTGCACCCAGATCCGCGCCGGCCAGCGCAGCAAGCGCAGGGGCGACAGGACCATGGCGCCGACCAACAGCCCCGCCGCAGAACCCAGCCCAATGGCCAGCAGGCTGATGAGAATGTTCTGCCCAAACCCTGCGACCAGGGCCGGCGACCATTGCAACAAAGCCTTGAACACCGGACTGTGCGGGGCCACATACACCAGCCAGGACAACGTCGCCAACCCCAGCAGCACTTTGCCAAAATGTCGCCGCGGCCAGGCCGGTGGCGCGATGACGGACGAATCAATGGCCATAGCCGGGCATCCTCAGGCGCGCTTCGAGGTAGCGCCCCACGCAGTTGACGGTGAAACTCAGCAGGCCGAAAAAGCCCAGGATCAGGATCATCAGCTCCAGCACGTTATCGCTCTGGGTCCAGATCATGATGGCCGCATAGGTGATGTCGCCCACGGCGATGGCCGAAGCCACGGCGGTCATTTTCACCAGGTCGATCAGGTTGTTGATCAGCGACGGCAAGGCAAAACGCAGGGCCAGGGGCAGTTGCACGTTCCATAACAGCTGGCGGCTGTTGAAGGCCAGCGAACTGGCCGCCTCCAGGGTCACCGTGGGCACGGCCTCGATGCCGGCCCGCAGCGCCTCGGCATGGAACGCGCCCTTGTGCAGCGAGATCACGATCACCACCCAGGCGAAGGGGGTCAGCGGGTTGGCCGCACCAACGGCCTCGGTCAGCAGCATGTTCAGCACCAGGAAGGCGCAATACAGCTGCACCAGGGTCGGCGTGTTGCGCGTGACTTCGACAAACACCCGCGCAGGCCGTGCAAGCCAGGCCTTGCCCGAGGTCAACAGCGCCGCCAGGCCGACGCCCGCCAACAGGCTGCCGACGATGGTCAGCAGGCACAGCAATACCGTGGTCAACGCGCCCTGCTCCAGCGTGCCGCGCTGATAGGCATCGAGCAGAAAGTTGTAGTTGAGGCCGAGCCCGGCGCTCCAGTGGACGAATTGCTCCAGCCAATGGGTCATGGTTCGCCCCTCAATTGGCCGCAGGCGTGGGCAATACGGCGGCCCGCTTCGGCGACGGTTTCGGTCGCCGTGGCGATGGACAGGCGAAACCACGGCGACAAGCCATAGGCACTGCCCGCGACGCCAGCCACGCCCTCGTCCAGCAGGTACGCAACGACATCGGCATCGTGCTCCAGCCGGCGACCGTCCGGGCGATAGCGCCCCAACAACCCGGCGCAGCACACAAAGACGAAAAAACCACCGTGAGGCTCGAGGAGTTCAAGGCCCTCGACATTGCGCAAGGTGCTCACCAACACATCACGGCGCTGACGATAGGCCGCGACCTGTTCCGGCAAGAAATCCAGCCCGCCCTCGAACGCCGCCAAGGCCGCCGCCTGGCCGACCGAGGACGCCCCGGAGGTCGATTGCGATTGCACCACGGTCATGGCATCGGTCAGCGTTTGCGGCCCGGCACCGAAACCGATGCGCCAACCGGTCATGGCATAGGTTTTCGACACCCCGCCCACCAGCAGGCAGCGCGATTGCAAATCCGGCGCGACGTTGAGCAGGTTCTGCGACGGGCGCCCGTCGAAACGAATATGTTCGTAGAGCTCATCCAGCAGAATCAACACGTGGGCATGCCGGCGCAGCACCTGGGCCAAACCTTGCAGTTCTGCCTCGCTGTACACCGCGCCACTGGGGTTGCCGGGGCTATTGAGGATCAGCCAGCGCGTGCGCTCGCCGATGTGTTGCTCCAGTTGTCGAGGCGTGAGCTTGCAGCCTTGGTCCAGCCCACATTCGATGAACACCGGCTCACCGCCGTTGAAGCGCACGCTGTCCGGAAAGGACGGCCAGTATGGCGTCGGTACCAGCACTTCGTCGCCGTCATCGAGGGTCGCGGCGAAGGCATTGAAGATGATCTGTTTCGCTCCGTTGGCAATCACAATGGATGCCAGCGGATAGTCCAGCTGGTTTTCCGTGCGCAGCTTGCGTTGCACCGCCACTCGCAAGGCCTTCACACCCGGCGTCGGCGTGTACTTGGTGGCGCCGGCGGCAATGGCGGCATAGGCAGCCTGCTTGATGTGTGCCGGCGTATCGAAATCCGGCTCACCGGTGGTCAGGTCGAGAATGTCGCGACCGGCGTCACGCAGGGCCGTGGCCCGGGATTTGGCGGCGGCATTGGCGGACAGCGAGACACGCTGCACGCGCTTGGACAGGTAAAGCGTCATGGCTGGATTTGCTCCAGGACCTTGCCCGGATTGAGCAGATTGCGCGGATCCAGGGCCTGCTTGATCCGGTGCATCAGGTCCAGTTCCACGGTACTTTTGTAGCGCCCCAGCTCGTTCACCTTGCGCTGGCCGATCCCGTGTTCGGCACTGATCGAACCGCCATGGGCGTGGGCGCTGTCGTGGACCAGTCGGCTGAGGGCGGCGTAATGGGCCATGTGCGCGTCGACCGTGGAGTCCAGCGGATGGGCGACGTTGTAATGCAGGTTGCCGTCCCCCAAGTGACCGAAGGTGTAATGCCGCACGCCGGGAAACTGCTCCTGCAACAGCGCGTCGGTATGGGCAACGAACGCCACGACCTGGGAAATCGGCACCGAGATATCATGCTTCATGTTGCGACCGGCACGCTTTTGCGCATCGCTCATGTTTTCCCGCAGCTGCCAGAACGCCTGGCTCTGGACGAGGTTTTCGGCGATCAGCGCATCGGCCAGCAGCTGCTGCTCGAAGGCTTCACCCAGTACCTGCTCGAAAACTTCCCGTGCATGGGATTCACTGTGGTTATCGGACAGTTCCAACAGCGCGAACCAAGGCTGGCGAGCACTGGCGAAGGGACGCGGACCGTCGGGAAACTGCTCGCGCAATAGCGCAAGGCACTCGGCACTGAGCAACTCGAAGGCCGTCAGGCTGGCACCAAAGCCGGCGCGGGCATGGGACAACAAGGCCACTGCCTGCTCCAGGGAGTCGAACGCCAGAAGCGCGGTGGCCTGGGCCTTGGGCAGCGGAAACAGCTTCAGGGTCGCGGCGGTGATAATGCCGAGCGTGCCTTCGCTGCCGATAAACAGGTCCCGCAAATCGTAGCCGGTATTGTCCTTGCGCAAGCCGCGCAGGCCATCCCAGATTTCACCCCGGGCGGTCACGACTTCCAGGCCCAGGGTCAATTCACGGGTATTGCCGTAGCGCAGCACCGCGGTGCCGCCGGCATTGGTGCCCAGGTTGCCGCCGAGGGTGCAACTGCCTTCGGCACCGAGGCTCAAGGGGAACAAGCGACCGGCTTCGCGTGCAACGTCCTGGACAGTTTGCAGGATGCAGCCCGCCTCGACGGTCAGGGTGTCGTTGTCGGTGTCCACGGCGCGTACCCGATTCATTCGGTCGAGCAACAGCAACACGGCACGGCCGCTGGCGTCCGGGGTGGCGCCACCCATCAGTCCGGTGTTGCCACCCTGCACCACCACCGGTGTGTCAGTCGCGGCGCAAGCCCGGACCACCGCCGCGACCTCTTCGGTACTGGCCGGGTGTACTGCGGCAATCACCTGGCCGACGTAACGGCCCTGCTTGTCGGTCAGGTACGGCGCGGCGTCTTCGCTGCCCTGCACATGCTTGGCGCCGACCAGTGCCTGCAACGTCAAAAACAACGACTGGCTCATGGTTGCGCGGCCAGGGGGGCCGCCTGACTGTACTTGGCATGCAGATCACGCAGGGCCTGGGACGGCGCCATGCCGGTGCGCTCGCCTAGCTCGATCAGCCAGCCGCTGCGGTGCCAGTCGCGCACGATGGCATCGAGTTTAGCCTGGGTGTCGTGCTCGCCCTTGCGCAGCCAGATCACCGAATTCGATGGGATCAGATCCCCCGGCAGCGGGATTTCATAACCGGCCCATTCGGCTTCGCTCAACAGCGCATGCAGGGTCGGGCTCACATGGACCGCTGCCACGCAGCCATTGCCGCGCAACGACAGCAGCGACTCGGACTGGCTGCGAAAAGCCTTGATCTGTGCGCCGTAGGTTTCTTGCAGGGGCTTGATGAAGTTGCTGCCCTGGGACACGCATACCGGTTTGCCTTTGAGGTCGGCCCACTGGCGGATGCCGGAACCCTTGCGAATCAGCGCCGCCCCACCGACCTCCTCATAGGGCGTCGGCACGTAGTCGAGAATCTCGCCACGCTCTTCGGTGAACTGCATGTTGGCGATCAGGATGTCGACTTTGCCCTGTTGCAGGAATTGCACACGGTTTGGCGCCAGCACCGACACGGTCTGGGTCTCCACGCCCAGCGCCTTGCCGATGCCTTGGGCCAACTCGACGTTGTAGCCCAGGTGCTCGCCTGTCTTGGGGTCGATGGTGCCGAACGGCGCGCCACTGAGCATCACCCCGACGCTGATGGCATGCCGTTGCTCGATCCGGTCCAGCGTGGCATCGGCCTGGGCCAGGCTGGCCGCGCAGCCGACGGAGCACGCCAGGCACAGGCTGACCAGGGTTCGTGGGGCGAAAAATGAAATCATGGGCAATGACCTTGAACGTCGGTTGGTTGAAAGGCGAAAACAGGCGCGACGATCCTCAGGCGCCGTTGGCCTGGAACTGTTTCTGCAATTCCACCAAGGCGGGTGACGCCGGGGTGATGCGGTTACGGGTCTGGGCCTCGATCAGCCAGCCGCTGCGGTGCAATTGCTTGATGATCGGGTCGAGCTTGGCCTGGGTATCGCTTTCACCCTTGCGCGTCCAGATCACCGAGGGCGCCGGGTTCAGCTCCGGGCTCAGGGCGCGGTAACCCTGCCATTCGGCGTTGTCGGCAATCAGTGGATTGATCAGCGTGGCGTCGTGCACCGCCGCGACGCAGTTGTTGCCACGCAGTGCCAGGAGTGATTCCGAGGAGCTCTTGAAAGCCTTGATCTGGACGCCCAACTCGGTGAGCGGCTTGATGTAGCTGCTGCCCTGGGAGGTGCACACCGGTTGATTCTTCAGGTCTTCCCAGCGACTGATCGTGCTGTCCTTGAGCACCGCCGCGGTGCCACCGACGCGGTAGAACGGCGTGGGTACGAACCCGAGGATTTCACCGCGCTCGGCGGTCCATTCCATGTTGGCGATCAGCACATCGACTTTGCCCTGCTGCAGGAACTGCACGCGGTTGGCGGGCAATACCGGCACCAGTTGCACCTCGGCGCCCAGTTGCCGGCCCAATTCCTGAGCGAGCTCGACGTTCAAGCCGCGCGGTTTCTGGGTGGCGGGGTCGATGCTGCCGAACGGGCCACCGGACAGCAGCACACCCACCGCCAGTTCGTGGCGCTGTTCGATCTTGTCCAGAGTGGCATCGGCCTGGGCGATGTTGACGGCTGACAATGAAATCAAGGCGCCCAGCATGACAGGCAGCAATCGTTTTACAGGTGAGCGCTCGAGCAACATGGATTTCCCCTCATGGATGGCCGGCGTCCCCCGACCTGATGAGTGGGCATCCTAGGGAGCGCCTTGAGGCAAAGGAAATTCAAATATCTAATATCGTTATAACTCTCAGGGTTTGGTTTCCAGGCGAAAAACTTATAACCGCTGTTTTACTGGCTTGCAGTCAAGACCCCGTCGCAAGACTCCCCTCAACCCATAAAAATCTGTAATGTTTAGGTTTGCACCCTTGATGTGAAGCAACCGCCATGTCGACCCTCGATCTCGAGTTACTGCGCACCTTCATCGCCGTGGTCGATCACCACAGCTTCGCCGAAGCCGGCGCCCAGTTGTCTCGCACACAATCTTCAGTGACCCAGCACATGCAACGCCTGGAACAGCAGGTCGGGGTAAGCCTGTTCGAAAAACGCGGACGGCAAAAACAGCTCACGGAAGCCGGCCAGCAATTGCTGCGGCATGCGCGACAGATGCTATCGCTCAATGACGACGTCCTCAGCTCCCTGCGTGAGAGCAGCCTCAGCGGCGTGCTGCGCATCGGTTCGCCCCACGACATCGCCGACACCATCCTGCCTCCGATCCTCAGTCACATCGCCCGCTCGGCCCCGCGCTTGCGCCTGGAAATCGATGTCGGACGCAGTCCGTTCCTGATGGACGACCTGCATCGAGGCAAGGTCGACATGATCATTTCCACCCGCCAGGATCCGAGCCTTGAAGGCTTCGCCTTGCGCACCTCACCGGTGTGGTGGATCTGCTCGGCCCAGTACCTGCACAACCCCGGCGAACCGTTGCCGCTGATTCTGGTGGATGAGCCCAGCATCTATCGCCGCTATGCCCTCGAGGCGCTCGAACGTGCCAAGATTCCCTGGCGCCAGGCCTACCTGGCCTCGAACCTGATCGGCATCAAGGCCGCGACCCGCGCGGGCTTAGGGGTCACCCCACGCAGTATGGAAATGCTCGGCCCGGACATGCGGGTATTGGGGGAAAACGATGGTTTACCGCGGCTCCCGGACGTGACTTATCACCTGTGGATTCGACCCAATACCGTCAATCCATTGGTGCGCCGGGCTTACGAGTTGATCCGCAGCAACCAGGGACACGGGAACTGATACGGCCCGCGCCCCTTCGCAGGACCTTGCCCGGCGTCAGGCCATTGAGCGAATGCGCTCGACCAGGCGAGCCTGGAGTTTTTCCAGCTCCTCGGGATCGGCCTTGCCCCGGCCATGCACACCCGGCTCCTCACCTTCCCAGCGCGGAATGATGTGCACGTGAATGTGAAAGACCGTCTGCCCGGCCACAGCGCCATTGAACTGCGCAACCTGGACCCCGTCCGGCTGCAACTCGTCCACGATGATGCGCGTCAGGCGCTGCACGGCAGACATCATCGCGCCCAGGACAGCGGGCTCGACTTCGAGGATGTTGCGCGCCTGGGAGGCTTTGGGGATGACCAGGACATGGCCGCGCGATTGCGGAAAGATATCCAGGAAGGCCAGCACATCGGCGTCTTCGTAAATCTTGTAGCACGGCGCATCGCCGCGAAGGATCAGCGCAAAGATGTTCTGCGGATCGTAGTGACCGTGGAGACTCATGTTCACTCCTTGAATGGGTGTGGAGAGGTGGGTTGCCGGTAAGAGATTTAGCACAGTCCAGTGGCAACGTCTCGTAAAGGCCTGCTTGAACGTCAGGGCTGGGCTTGCTGGGGAGGGTGTTGCATCCGTTGGTACGGTGCTGGAGGCCGGATCGCTATCGCGAGCAAGCTCGCTCCCACAGGGGATTTGTGGGGGGCACTCAATCACGGTCCACCGCCGGCCATTGTGGGAGCGAGCTTGCTCGCGATGGCGGTGAGTCAGTTGGCATCAGGGCTGAAGGTCGGGGTGCTTTCGCGGGCCTCCTTCAGCGCAACGGCCATTTTCTGCCGCAATTCACTTTCCGAAAACGGCTTGTGCAGAACCGGCCGCGCGGCGTACTCGGCCGGCAGCCCGCTGGCGCCGTATCCGGTGCTGAACAGAAAGGGGATTTGGCGCTCGCGAAGAATGTCGGCCACTGGGAACACACGCTCGCCGGCCAGGTTGACGTCCAGGATCGCCAGGTCCACCTGCACCGAGCCGGCGATTTCACACGCAGCAGCGAGCCGGGCGACCGAGGCCACCACTTCGCATCCGAACTCTTCCAGCATCTCCTCGATCAACAGGGCAATCGCGCCTTCGTCTTCGACGACCAGCACCCGGATTCCAGCCAATGGGCTCATGCCCCGTCCGCTCCAATCAGGAACGAAAAACGACAGCAAACGCCCTGCGGGGCATAGGTGAGGTCAAACGTGCCGCCCAGGTCGCGCTCGATGCAGCGCTTCATCAGGCGCGACCCCAACCCTTCCCGTTCCGGCGGGGATACCAGCGGCCCTCCACGCTCCTGCCAGTCGAGGGTCAGCCACGTTCCGTCCGCTTGGCTCTGCAGGTACCACGTGACGGCAAGCGTCCCCGTCTCCACCGACATGGCCCCGTACTTGAGCGCGTTGATCGCCAATTCATTGAGGGTCATCGTGAGGTTGAGCGCCACGCGGGTGCCAATGTCCACGCAAGCGCCCTCGATCACGACACGGCCAGGCTCATGCCCAAAGACCGGCAGCAGCACTTCATGGGCCAGGGTGTCGAGTGGCGTCTGCCCCCAATGCCGCTTGGTCAACAGATCGTGTGCACGGGACAACGCCAACAGCCTGGCCTCGAAACGCCTGTAGCCGTCCTTCGCATCCTCGGCATTGCGCGCGGTCTGGGCCGCCAGCGATTGCACCGTGGCCAGGGTGTTCTTGACCCGGTGATTGAGCTCATCGATCAGCGTTTTCTGGCGGTTCTCCGCCTGTTTTCGTTCGGAAATATCGACCAGCATGTTGATGGCGCCCACCAGGTTTCCATCGGCGTCATGCAAAGGCGTGGGAAACGGCGTGAACGGTACATGGCTGCCATCCGGCCGCTCTGCAATGGCCTCGACGCCGCGTATCGGCCGGTTTTCCTTCAGCGCCACCGCCATCGGGCATTGATCGTGGGGAAGCGCGGTTCCGTCCGTGTTGAAAAGCTTCCAGGTCACACACCACATGTCGCCCAACTGCGGGGTGCGCCCCGACAGTTCGACAGCGGCGCGATTGTAGAACGTGATGCGCCCTTCGGCATCGGTGGTGTACACCGCGGCAGGCAATGCTTCGAGCAGATTGCGCATGTGCCGTTCGCTTTCGCGGATCTGGTTTTCCATCCGCCGCGCCAGCGTGACGTCCTGCAGCACCCGCACGCCATAACGAAACGTACCGTTGGCGTCCCTCACCGACGAGCTGTGGATGTCGAGGTAGACCACCTCGCCATCGGGCTTCAGGGCGCGCTTGCGCAGCACGTAGTTATCCAGTTCACCGGCCACCTGGCGGGCGTACAACCCCGCATCCTGGGCGATGCAGTCCGGGTGGGTGTAGTCCAGGAATGTCATCGACAGGAGTTCCTCCCGCGACCGGCCCAGCATGTTGCACAGGGCGTCGTTCACCCGGAGCAAGCGACCGTCGATATCGGCCTCGGAAATCCCGATGGTCACCGCCTCATAGGTCGCTGAAAGCCGGTCGTCGCTGTCCTGGCGTGCCGTCTCGGCCGCGTGGACGCAGCTCCTGTCGATGGTGAAGCAACGGGTGTTGAAAAGCTTTCCGTCCTCGAAGCGCCCGTTCGAAGTGATGGTGACATGCTTGATCGAGCCGTCTTTCGCCCTCAGCCGCGCCGGATAACTCTCCAGGCAGTCGCCACTGCCCAGCTTGGTGAGGATATCGTCGATAACCGGTTCATCGACATGAAACTCGGTGATGTGCCGCCCGATGTATTCCTCTGCCGGGTAACCCAGCAGCGCCAGCTCCGCCTTGTTGGCGCGCAGGATGATGCCCTCGCCACTGACGATATGCAGGCCCACGGCACTGTTTTCGAAAAAGTCCTCCAGGTCGGCACTCTTGCGCCGAAGCTCCTCGGCCATGGCATGGTGCGCCGACACATCCTGGAAGCAGTTGATCACCCCTTGAATGTCGCCCCACCGATCCCTGAGGACACGGATGTTCATCAGCGCCACGAACCGCGAGCCATCCGGGCGTTGAACGATCACTTCCTGGTTGCGCGGCGCAATGCCTGTATTGAGCGCCGAGGCCGTCGGGCAGTGTTCGAATGCCAGCGGCGTGCCATCGGCCAGGAACAATCGATGGGCACCGCAAAAACGGTCGCCGTTCTCTCCGAGTGCTGGTGCCCGTCCCCACAGCTCGGCCGCCTCGCTGTTGTACCGGACGAGCCACCCCTGGTGATCGCAGAGGTACACCGCACCGGGAATCGCATCGAGCGCGCCCGTCCCCATCGCGATCAAGCTTTCGTATTCGCTCGGCGCAGGTGTTTGCGTGGGCAGCTCTTCAATGTTCGACATCAGTCATCCTCAAACCGCCAGGCTGAAACCTTTCACAGGGGCATCAATGGAGTCTAGATCCCTATTCATCGGGCGAGTTCAGGAAAACTCGACGTCACAGCCTCGTGCCTCAAAACTTGAAGAGCGCCTGGGGTGCCTGGACCATTAACGCATGAATCAGCGACGCCGAACATTCCAATGCGCGCAGCTGCGCCATGACCGTCTCGAAGCCGACATGCGCTTCATGCTGAGTGTGCGGCCAATCGCTGCCCCACACCAGGCGTTCGGGGCCGAAACTGCGTTCCAGCAGCGCCAACGAGGCGCGGGCGAATTCAAGGTTGCGCGGGGCCGTTGCGCCCAATCGATAGATACCGGACACCTTCATCCACACCTGCCCGCCCTGCCCCAGCGCCATCAATTGGGCAAAGCCAGGTTGATCCAGCCCCGAACACGCATCCGGGCGGCCGAAATGATCGACCACCACCTTGATGCCCCATGGCAACAGCTGAGCCATCAACCCCGGCAAGTCCACCAGGTTGGCGTGCAACTCGACATGCCAGTCCAGTTCGGCGATGTGGCCCAACAAGCCGTGCCAGGCGGCGTCACGAAAATCAGGCAAGGCTTTGCCCATCAGGTTCAAGCGCACACCGACCACCCCCAACCGGGCCATGTCGTCCAGCTCGGCTCGGCTGATGTCTCGCTCCACCACCACGACCCCGCGCAACTGCTCCGGCGCTTGCCGTAGGGCGGCCAGCAGGTAGCGGTTATCGGTGCCGAGAAAGCTCGGCTGCACCAACACGCCATGGCTCAAGCCATGGGCGTGCAAGTGGCCCAGGTATTGAGCGAGCGTGGCGTCATAGTCGGGTGTGTAGCGCCGGACAGCGGCCAGTTCCAGCTCACGGCTGAACACGTGGGCGTGGCAGTCAATGCCGGTCATCGGTTTGGTACAGGTATCAACCATGGGTCTCATCTATCGACAATAAGGGAAATCAGGCCCGGGCGCTCTGGCTGTCATGCTCAACCACAGGCGCCGATGCCGCAGTGGCTTCCAGGCTGCGGCCGCGGGTTTCCGGCAGGCACAACGCCGCGATCACCGCCACGCCGTAGGCGATTCCGGCGTCGATGCCAATGGCCGAGCCCAAGGACATGGAATCGCTCATGTGGCCGACCAGGAACGGGAACATCGCCGAGAGCACCCGACCGAAGTTGTAGCAGAACCCCACGCCGGCACCGCGCACATCCGCCGGGTACAACTCGTTGAAAAACGCCCCGAGGCTCGCCGGAATACCGGCCGCGAAGAAGCCGAGCGGGAACCCCAGGAACAGCATCTGGGTGTTGGTCAACGGCAGGAACACATAACACTGCACGGTGACCACGCAGCACAGCGCGAACAACACGATGTTCTTCCGGCGGCCAATGCGATCGATCAACAGGCCACTGACTACGCAGCCGCACCAAAAGGCGAAGATGATCACCGCCAGGTAGCCGCCGGAGTTGAGTACCGACAGGTTGCGCTCGGTCTTGAGGAAGGTCGGCAGCCAGGTCATCACCGCGTGGTAACCACCGTGCGCCCCTAGCCCCAGCAACCCGCCAAACAAGGTCACGCGGATCAACTCGGGGCGAAAGATACCGGCCAGGGATTTGAAGAAACTTTGCGGGATGACATTGTCTTTTTTCAGGCGCTGGAAACTGTCGGGCTCTTCAACGTTGCGCCGCACCCAGATGATCAGGAACGACGGCAGCAAGCCCACGACGAACATCACCCGCCAGGCCATGTCTTGCGGCACGAGGGAGTAGATCAGCGTGAAGACGCCGACCGCCAGCCCCCAACCCACCGCCCAGGCGCTTTGCACCGTGCCCATGACCTTGCCGCGATACTTGGGGTTGATGGTCTCGGCCATCAATACCGCGCCGGCGGCCCATTCCCCGCCAATTCCGAAGCCCTGCAGCGCCTTGACGATCAACAGCTGGTGGAAGCCCGTGACGAACGCTGACAGGAAGGTGAAGAACGAAAACCACAAGATCATCCACTGCAGTGTGCGCACCCGACCGTAGCGATCCGACAGCGTCCCGCCGACCCAGCCGCCAATGGCCGAAGTGACCAGGGTCACGCCGCTGACCAACCCGGCATCGCCCTTGGTCAGGGCGAACGCGGCGATCAATGCCGGTATCGCCAGGCCGAACATCTGTACTTCCAAGGCGTCGAGCGACCATCCGCCGAAACAGGCCCAAAACGTTTTGCGCTCCCGCGCAGTGACTTGGCGATACCAACTGAACATGATTCTTATCCTTGTAAGTGGAACGAAAGGCAGCCGAGAGCGAACCGCGCCGCTACAGGGCCAGTCATGGCAAACAAAACGATAAGGACAGCGGCGATCGACTCGCCGCCAGCCGGGTCGGGTCAGCGAATTTCCACGCGGTAGCGGAAGTGCTCGGCATGCCCGCGAGAGCGTCGCCACTCCAGGGGATTGCCAGCGTAGTCCCGTGCCAGGCGCTCGATCACCACCACCGGGCTGTTGACCGGCACCTGCAGCAATCTTGCGTGCACCTCATTCACCGATTCGGCGGTGAGGGTTTCTTCGGCATAGGCGACAACCTGGCCGCACACCTCTTCATAGATGGGGTAAAGCAACGGGCCCTTTTGACTCAGGTCGATTTCGAGCAAGGCTTGGAAGCGGCTACGGGGCAACCAGATTTCTTCGGCGAGCACCGGCTCCACTTCCAGCAGACGCACCCGCACCAGGCGAATCACCGGCGCATCCACCGGCAACCCCAGCGCCTGGGCCACCGCCGACGGCGCGGCCACCGGTTCCACGGACAAGATCCGGCTCTCGGGAACCCGGCGTTCGCCAGAAGCGCTTTGAAAACGGAAGAAACGGAACAACGACGATTGAAACTGCGGCCGGCGAATGAAAGTACCGCGCCCCTGCTGGCGCTCCAGGACGCCCTCGCTGACCAGCGCATCGATGGCCTTGCGCACTGTGCCGGTCGACAACTGGTACTCCGCTGAAAGGGCGGCCTCGGTCGGAATCGCCTCCCCCGGGCGCCAGCGGTTATTGGCGATCTGTTCAGCCAATTGGTCGCGCAAACGTTGATACAGCGGCAGGCGGGCATCACTGGAGAGAGATTTCATCGACCTTATTCACCTTGTTATCTAGTCATATATATGAATATGCACGACGAGTATTTACCCAGGCTCGATGGCTGTCAAGAAGTGCCAGGGTGTCTCGTTGACGAATGGTGAATCCAATGACGCAGCCGCCCGCAATTAACAACGTTTAACTCGCACGCTCGCGCCCCACGCCCAAGAATGAAGCCCTCTGCCCAGACCTGTTTGCTCAAGCGCAAAGCTGTCCGCCCACCCTGCGGTGCGCCGGGCATTTCCCACTGGCTGCGCGTAGTACCGCCCCTTCGCCGCCCAATTTCACATGGAAATGAAGCATGTTGCCTGCACCCCACCACTCAACCGCCGCCCTGAAGCCACTCTGGCTGCTTGCCCTGCTCACAAGCAGCACCGCACCGGCGATGGCAGCGGAACTCGCGCAAAGCACGCCTGGCTTTCTCGACGGGGCGACGCTGCAAGTCCTCAGCCGTAACTTCTACCTCAACAATGACTATCGCGCCCCGACCCCGGCAGGCAAAAGCTACAAACAGGAATGGGCCCAGGGCTTCATCGCCTCGTTCGAGTCCGGTTTCACCCCCGGCACGATCGGCGTAGGCATCGATGCCCACGGGTTCCTGGGGTTGAAACTGGACGGCGGCAAGGGGCATTCCGGAACGGGATTATTGCCGCTGGATGAGAATGGGCGAAGCGAGGAGCATTACTCCAGTGCCGGCGGCGCGCTGAAATTCAACGCCTCACGCACCACCCTGGCGCTCGGCGAAATGACCGTGCAGAGCCCGGTATTCGATACCGCAGACAAGCGCCTGCAACCCGAATACGCCAGCGGCCTGCTGCTCTCCAGCCGCGAATTCAACGGGCTCGACCTGCAGGCGGGTCACTTCAGTGCGTTCAAGAATCAGGACGCCTCGACCGGCAAGGGTGATTTTTCCGGGTATGGCGCGACGACGCGCCACAGCGCCATCGACTTCATCGGCGTCGACCTGCTCACCGGCCAAGCCCTGGGCGGCGCGCTCTACGCCTCCGAACTGAGCGATACCTGGCGCCAGTACTATGCCAACCTGCATACCACCCTTGGCGAACTGTTCCTTGACGGCAACCTGTACCACACCCGCGACTACGGTAAGGCCAACGCCGGGGCCATCGACACCACAGCCTATAGCCTGAGCGGCAAGTACCGGTTCAATGCCCAGGCGTTCACCCTGGCCTACCAGAAAATCAACGGCGACACGCCCTTCGATTTCGTCGGCGGCGACTCCATCTACCTGGCCAACTCGATCAAATATGCCGACTTCAACGGCCCGGGCGAACGCTCATGGCAGGCGCGCTACGACCTCGACCTGGGCACCTTGGGCATCCCCGGCCTGAGCTTCATGGCCCGCTATGTGACTGGACGCGGGATCGACGGCAGCCATGCCCCTCAAGGCGGTGCCTACAACCCGTTCGATAGCGACACCGGCACTTACAGTCCGCAACAAGGCGCTGGCGGACGCCACTGGGAGCGCGACCTGGACCTGCACTACATCGTGCAGTCAGGCCCGGCCAAGGACCTGTCGTTGCAACTGTCCCATGTCACCCATCGCGCCAACAGCAGCCAGGGCGGCGATGACATCGACCGGCTGTACCTCGTCATTGAGTACCCGCTCAAGCTCGGGCCGTTCTGACCCTCGCGTGTCAGGAAACCGAAGGTGGACGAACACGCGCAGCGCCCGCCTGTTGCCCATGCCCCATATATCCGCTGATTACTTGCGCGAGGCCTTATCGGTCATCCGAGTGGCCCGGATGCTTGCCTCCTCGGCGGTACGTTGGGCCTGCTCGGACATTGTCTCGGCCTGCTCAGCTTTCCTGAAGGCCTCATCCGCCCTGAGCCTTGCCGTTGCGGCGTTATTTTCCGCCGACCCCAGCGACTGGTTTGACAGCGCCAGGCCGTTGATCGATCTGTCACTGCCCCTTTGTACGCCCGCCCACGATGCAGCAGCGTCGTCCTGCAGACCGACAGTGAAGGTTTGCAACCCATCGTTCGCGCCCCACTGCGCCAATCGACAATCGGTATCGCTTTAGGCGACAAAAAACAGGCGTGGATGAGTTGTTCTTCTATGCTTGCTCCAACTATAGGAATTTTCCCCATGGCCGAGTCCGAACCGCGACTTCTGCGGGTGCATGCCCTCAAGACCGCCTGCTCGAACTGCAGCGTGCTTGAGCTGTGCCTGCCCATTGGCCTGACGGGCGGTGAAGTCGAGCGCCTCGACACCCTGATCGCCCAGCGAGTGAAGGTCAAGAAAGGCGCAGCGCTGTATCGCACCGGCGACCCGCTGCGCTCGTTGTATGCGGTGCGATTGGGTTTCTTCAAGACCAGCGTCCTCTCGGTAGACGGTCGCGAACAGGTCACCGGTTTCCAGATGCAAGGCGAAATGCTTGGCCTGGACGCCATCAGCACCGATCACTACGCCTGTAATGCCATTGCCCTGGAAGACAGCGAAGTCTGCCCGCTGCCTTTCAACCTCTTGGAAAAACTGGCCCACGACTTACCGTCGTTGCAGCACAACCTGAACAAACTCCTGAGCCAGGAAATCGTGCGCGACCACGGCATGCTGTTGATGCTCGGCAACATGAACGCCGACGAACGCCTGGCGGCGTTTCTATTGAACCTGTCCCAGCGGCTTAACATGCGAGGTTATTCCTCCAGGGAGTTCGTGCTGCGCATGAGCCGCGAAGCCATCGGCTCCTACCTGGGCCTGCGCCTGGAAACCATCTGCCGGGGCATCGCCCACCTGCGCCAGGAGGAACTGGTGGACATGCATGGGCGCAATGTCACTATTCTGGACTTGCCCGGCCTCAAGCAAAAAGTCGCCGGTTGTCATCGTCATGCGGAACTGTGATGCCTGCTCTGCATGACATCTGATCTACGTCAATACCCGTCAACGCCTCCAAGCCGAGATTAAGACTCAGCGTTCGAACCTTTGCATCGACGAAGGTTACCGAACCTCCCGTCTCATGGAGGCTTAGATCATGGCAACGCACCTGCAAGGTACAGAACCGGTCATCCCAACCGTCACACCTCACCCTTTGGCCGGCAGTTTGCGAAAGGTCGAGCCCAGACGCCTGTCGCTGAGTTTGCTGATCGCTCTGGTCGTCGGTTCGATGATCGGCAGCGGCATCTTCAGCCTGCCCCAGAACATGGCAGCCAGCGCCGGTGCCGGGGCGATCCTGATCGGCTGGCTCATCACCGGGGTGGGCATGCTCTCGCTGGCCTTGGTCTACCAGACCCTCTCCAACCGCCAACCGGAGCTGGACAACGGTGTGTTTGCCTATGCCCGTGCCCTGGGCGGCGAATTCCTCGGTTTCAATTCGGCGTGGGGCTATTGGATCAGCGCCTGGATCGGCAATGTCAGTTACCTGGTGATTCTGTTCGCTGCGCTCAGCTACTTTTTCCCCCTGTTTGGCGAAGGCAATAACAAGGCCGCGATCATCGGCGCTTCTGTGGTGCTGTGGGCATTGCATTGGATGATCCTGCGCGGGATGCGCACCGCCGCCAAGGCCAACGCCCTGACGACGATCGCCAAGGTGGTGCCGTTGCTGTTGTTCATCGGGCTGGTCATTGCCGCGTTCTCCAAGGACACCTTCATGGTGGATTTCTGGGGCACGCCGGCGCTGGGCAGTACGCTGGACCAGGTCAAGAGCACCATGTTGGTGACGGTCTGGGTGTTCATCGGTATTGAAGGCGCCAACGTATTCTCCGCCCGGGCCGCCGAACGGGCCGACGTCGGCCGCGCTACCGTGATGGGCTTCATCCTCACATTGTTGCTGCTGATCGCCGTTTCCCTATTGTCGTTGGGCATCCTCAGACAGCCCGAACTGGCCGCGCTGAAGAATCCTTCCATGGCCGGTGTACTGGAAGCGGTGACCGGGCCTTGGGGCGCGGTGCTGATCAGTATTGGCCTGATTGTGTCAGTGGGCGGCGCGCTGCTGGCCTGGACGCTGTTGGCAGCCGAATCGGTCTTCACCCCGGCCAAGGAAAAGGTCATGCCACGCCTGCTGGCCACGGAAAACCAACATGGCGCACCGGCCAACGCGCTGTGGATCACCAACGGCTGCATCCAATTGTTCCTGCTGCTGACCCTGTATTCGAGTGCCAGCTACCTGGCGCTGATTTCACTCGCCACCTCGATGATCCTGCTGCCGTACCTGTTCAGTGGCCTGTATGCACTGAAAATGACCTGGCAAGGCCAGACCTACGCCGGCCATCGCGGCCTGCAACTGCGCGACATGGCCATCGCTGTGGTCGCGACGGGCTATTGCGTCTGGCTGCTCTACGCCGCCGGCCCCCGGTACATGCTGCTCAGTGCCCTGCTCTATGCCCCCGGCTCGCTGATCTACCTGAGCGCCCAACGGGCCAGGACAGGCCGGGCCCTCACTGGTTTTGGCTGGGGCCTGCTGATAGTGATCTGGGTGGCGGCGATCTTCGCCGGCTGGATGCTCTGGGCCGGCCAACTGTCTTTGTAAGTTCGCAAGCGTGCATTGACCCGTTCGGCAACGGTATCTGCTCATCTGGCCAGGTACCCGTCCGGACATCACCAAAGAGGAAAATCAAATGTCCAATTCAGTGAAGAAAATGCCGGTCAAAACCGAAGAAAACGCTCCACCTCTCGCCAAGCCTGAGCTCAGGCATCCGTTTGAAAAGCTCCGCCAGCAGGTGGATCGCCTGTTCGATGATTTCAACCGGGGCACGGGGCTTTCGCCTTTCAGTCGCGGCTTGTTCGATGTCGAGCCTTTCTGGCGTCGCGAGTTTTCCACCAGCAGCCTGCCGGCCGTTGACATCAGCGAGAAGGAAAAGAGCTTTGAAATCACCGCCGAGTTGCCCGGCATGGATCAGAAAGACATCGAAATCCGTCTGGCCAACGGCAACCTGATCATCAAGGGGGAGAAAAAAGACACCAAGGAAGAAAAAAGAAAGGGTTATCACCTGTCCGAGCGCCATTACGGCTCCTTCGAACGCGTGTTCAACCTGCCAAAAGGCGTCGACAGCGACAAGATCGAAGCCCAGTTCAGCAAAGGCGTGCTGACGCTGACACTGCCAAAAAAACCGGAAGCACTGAAAGCGGAAAAGGTCGTGCCCATCAAGGCCGATTGATCGCTTTGAACCCTGCCCCTCGCCGGCCAACGACGAGGGGCTTTTTCTTGCCTGTGCCTATTTCAGGCCGAATGCGTCGTTGAAGCGACCACCGCTATCGCGAGCAAGCTCGCTCCCACACTGAACCTTGGCGGGCACAAATCCCGCGACCACAGCCCCCCCCTGTGGGAGCGAGCTTGCTCGCGATAGCGGTGGGTCAGCTGACGATGATGGGGGCTGGACTAATGCCTTCGCGAGCAAGCCCGCTCCAACACTGAACCGTGGCGGGTACAAATCCCGTGGGCACAGAAAATCCCCTGTGGGAGCGAGCTTGCTCGCGAAGGCGGTGGCTCAGAGTTCGACGCTATCGCGGTACTCCGGCACCGACACCGACCAACCCAATTCGTCGTGAATGCGATGGCGCAAGACATCGGACGCATTGGGCTCGCCATGCACGACATAGGTGTGCCGGGGTGGTGTCTTGAAGCCGCCCAGCCATTGCATGATTTCGTCCGCATCGGCATGGGCCGACAGCGTTTGCATGGGCACCACTTCGGCATTGATCGGCACATCCTTGCCATGAATGCGCACCGCCGGCTCGCCGGCCACAATCCTCGCACCGCGTGTACCGCCAGCCTGGAAACCGGGCATCAGCAAGGTGTTGATGGGGTTGGGCGCCAGGCTCTTGAGGTGGTGCAGCACTCGCCCGCCGGTGGCCATGCCACTGGCGGCGATGATCACCGCCGGGGTGCGTTGCAGGTCCAGGGCCATGGAATCCTTGACCGAGCGCACCGGATGGGCGATGTGGCACATGCCTTCGCACTCTTCCCTGGAGAGACGGTGCTCGTCACCAAAGCGCTGGTACAACCGGGTGACGTCGATGGCCATGGGGCTGTTGAGATAGATCGGGATATCGGGGATCGCCCGGCGCTGTTTCAGGCGATACAAGTGGTACATCAGCAACTGGGCACGACCAACCGTGAACGAGGGCACCAACGTGATGCCGCGGCGCAACGCGGTGCGAGTGATCACCTCAGCCAATTGATCTTCCGGCGACTCGTGTGGGTGCCGACGGTCGCCGTAAGTGGATTCCACCAACAGGACATCCGCCTGCTCGATGACCTTCGGCGCGAACATCACCGGATCCTCGGGTCGCCCCAAGTCCCCGGAACACACCAGCGTCACCCCTGCGGCCTGGACCTGTACCGTCGCGGCACCGAGGATGTGTCCGGCGCGACGCAGCAAGATGGTTATCCCCCGGGCGATCTCCACTGGGTGTTCGAATGCAATCGGGCGCAGCAGTTTCAGCGCTCGTTCAGCGTGTTCACGGGTGTACAGCGGGAAGGCCGGTGCGTGTTTGGAAAACCCCTTGCGGTTGGCGTATTCGGCTTCTTCTTCCTGCAGGCGGGCGCTGTCACGCAGCAGGATCTTCACCAACTCACAGGTCGCTGGCGAAGCATAGATGGGGCCGCGATAGCCATTACGCACCAGCACCGGCAGGTAGCCGCTGTGGTCCAGGTGGGCGTGGGTCAGTACGATCGCATCCAGGTCACGCATCGGCAGCTCGAAGGGATCCCAGTTATGCAGGCGCAATTGCTTGTAGCCCTGGAACAGGCCGCAATCGATCAGGATGCGCTGATCGTCGTGTTCCAGCAGATACTTGCTGCCGGTGACCGTACCGGCGGCCCCGAGAAATGTCATGCGCATGGCGGTGCTCCTGGGCAATCGATCGTCAGTCTATTAATCACATTGCTGGACCTCGTTGCCGTTGATCTTTGTCAACAGCTAAGCGGTCGAGTCCGATCCATCACACCGCCAGGACACTGCAAGACACCTGGTACAGGATGTGCTCGGTCGTGCTGCCCAGTAGCCCATGCAGATCGTCGTGCTGGAATCGCCCCATGACGATCACGTCCACTTCATGCTCCAGGGCAAACTCACTCAGGGCCGAGACCGGATGCCCCAGTAGAAAATGCCTGCGCTCGGCCGGCACACCAAACAGGTTCGCCAGTTCCAGAAAGGTTTTTTCCAGGCTCCTGCGCAGTTCCTTGCTGAGCTGCGACAGCGCCAGGCCGCCACCGCCCACATCCCCCAGATAGACTGACGACACTTCATAGGCGTGAACCAGGTGCAGCTCGGCGTCGCACTGCAAGGCCAGCCCCATTGCCTGGCGGATGATCCGGTCGTTCAGCCCACTGTTCTGGGCAAACGCACTGGAAGGGTCCACCGCCGCGACCACTGTACGCGGCAGCGCATGACCGGTGGCCCCAACCAGATACATCGGCACAGGACAGTTGCGCAGCAGTTGCCAGTCCAGCGGGGTGAAAAATGCCCGCTTGAGCATGGGCTCGTGTTGTACCTGCTTGATCAGCAAGTCCGGCTGGATCTGCGTAACGTGTTTCAGGATCTGCTTGCCCATCTTCTGGGCCCATTCCACCTCAGTGGTGACCCGCAGGCCACGGCGGCGCAACTTGTCCGCCTCATCCTCCAACCAATGGCGATGGTCCTGGAGATAGTTCTGCCGCGCTTCCTCACGAGGCCCCTCTTCAAGCAGCGAAAGAATGTCCAGCGAGGGAATCAGGGCGGTGACATGCAAGTGCGCTCCACTGGCCGCCGCCAGGGCCGCGGCGTGATGCAGGGCGGGCGAATGACGCTGTGCCGGGTTGAGGATCAGCAACAGGCGTTGGTACTGGCTCATGATGGGTCTCCAAAGTCGGGCTCGAACGCCACGGCGCAGCGTCGATGCCATGAGGCATGTTGGCCGTCATTGCGGCGTCGGCGTCCAGCGCCAATTCAAGACTTCGGGCATGTCCTGCCCATGCTCGATGAGGTACAACTGGTGCTTTTCCATGGTTGCCCAATAGCGATCCCGAGCACTGTCCACCAGCGGCTGCAAGCGTGGCACGCGCTGGATGACATCGAGCGCCAGTTGGTAGCGGTCCAGGTGGTTGATGACCGCCATGTCGAACGGCGTGGTGGTGGCACCCTCCTCCATGAAACCGCGGACATGGAAGTTATCGTGGCCGTGACGCTTGTAGACCAGCCGATGGATCAGCGACGGATAGCCGTGGAAGGCGAAAATCACTGGCTTGTCCACGGTAAACAACCCATCGAACTCGGCGTCCGGCAACCCGTGGGCATGCTGTTGCGGCGGTTGCAGGGCCATCAGGTCCACGACATTCACTACCCGCACGCGCAGGTCGGGTACGTATTCGCGCAGCAACGTGACAGCGGCCAGGGTTTCCAACGTTGGCACGTCACCGGCACAAGCCATCACCACATCCGGGTCTTCGTCGTTGTTGCAGGCAAAGGCCCAGCGACCGATCCCGATCGAGCAGTGCCGAACGGCCGAATCGATGTCCAGCCACTGCCATTCCGGCTGCTTGCCGGCCACGATCACATTGATGTAATCGCGACTCTTGAGGCAGTGATCGGCAACGGACAGCAGGCAATTGGCGTCCGCCGGCAGGTAGATGCGCACCACGTCGGCGCTCTTGTTCGCCACCAGGTCGATGAACCCCGGGTCCTGGTGGGAAAAGCCATTGTGGTCCTGTCGCCAGACATGGGACGTGAGCAGATAATTGAGCGAAGCAATCGACGCGCGCCACGGGATCTGGGCGGCGGTCTTGAGCCATTTGGCGTGCTGATTGAACATCGAATCGACGATATGGATGAACGCCTCATAGCAGGAAAACAGCCCATGCCGGCCAGTCAGCAAATACCCCTCCAGCCAGCCTTCACACACTTGTTCGCTGAGGATTTCCATCACCCGGCCATCGCATGCCAAGTTCGTATCGTTTGCCTCCAGGGCCGCCATCCAGGTTTTGCCACTGACCTCGTACACCGCATCAAGACGATTGGAGGCGGTTTCGTCGGGGCCGAACAGACGGAAATTGCCTGCCCGCAGGTTGTGCTTCATCACATCACGCACAAAACCGCCCAACACCCGGGTGGCCTCTGCCTGCACGCTGCCGGGTGCGCAGAATTGCACGGCGTAATCGGTGAACCGCGGCAGTTCCAGGGGTTTGAGGAGCACGCCACCATTGGCATGGGGATTGGCGCCCAGGCGCCGATGTCCCGTCGGCGCCAAGGCGGCAATGTCCGGCAGCAACGCACCGTTGTCGTCGAACAACTCCTGCGGACGGTAGCTCTGGAGCCATTGTTCCAGTTGCATCAAATGCTGGGGCAACTCGAAGTGGCTCAGCGGCACCTGGTGGGCGCGCCAGGTGCCTTCGACCTGCTGGCCATCGACGAATTTCGGACCGGTCCAGCCCTTGGGCGTGCGCAGCACCAGCATTGGCCAAAGCTGGCGCTCCAAGGTACGTCCCGACGAATCCGCGCGGGCCATGCGCTGGATTTCGCGAATCTTGAGCAACATGCCGTCCAGGGTCCTGGCCAACTGTTGGTGCACCGTTTGCGGATCGTCGCCTTCGACAAAATAAGGATCGTAGCCGTAGCCATACATCAGGGCCGACAGTTCGTCTTCACTGATGCGCGAAAGCAGCGTGGGGTTGGCGATCTTGAAACCGTTGAGATGAAGAATGGGCAGCACGGCCCCGTCACGCCTGGGGTTGAGGAATTTGTTGGAGTGCCAGCTCGCCGCCAACGTGCCGGTTTCGGCCTCACCGTCGCCGATGACGCAAGCCACGATCAGGTCAGGGTTGTCGAACACTGCGCCATAGGCATGGGCCAGGGAATAACCCAACTCCCCACCTTCATGGATGGAGCCGGGAATCTGCGCAGAGACATGGCTGGATAAGCCATAAGGCCAGGAAAATTGCCGGAACAGGCGCAGCATTCCGTTTTCATTCTGCTCCACCGAGGGGTAACACTGGGTGAAGCTGCCCTCCAGGTAACTCTGGGCGACGATGGCGGGGCCGCCATGACCGGGGCCGGTGATCAGGATCATGTTCAAGTCACGGGTCTTGATCAGGTGATTGAGGTGCACGTAAATCAGGTTCAGCCCCGGCGTCGTGCCCCAATGGCCCAGCAGGCGCGGTTTGACATGATCGCGTTGCAGCGGTTTGCGCAGCAACGGGTTGTCCTTGAGGTAGATTTGCCCCACGGCCAGGTAATTGGACGCACGCCAGTAGGCGTCAATGCCTTCCAGTTGGTCGGGGCTGAGAAAATCGCTCATCACGTCCTCCGCAAAAACACAGGATTGCCATGCTTGATTCTGGAACGCAGGAAGGCATGTGACTTGATTTACATCAGAACCAGGGACGCTAAGGTCATACCAGGTGCTTGCTCGATGCCCTGGTGCCGCCGGCCTTGCCTGCTACCCATTGGTCCAAGTCAAACCAAACGCTGGAGCGCCTGATGAGCGGACAGGTCCATGGGGCCGTCGTACTCACTCCTTGACCGCCAGCACACTGCCCGGCACCGAATACAAGGCACGCTCTGTCGTGCTGCCAATCAAGCGCTCAAGACCGGCGCGGTGCACAGTACCCATCACCACCACATCGGCCTCGAATTCGTCGATGAATTCCTGGATGACCGGCACCGGCAGGCCAACGACGAAGTGCCGACGCTCCGCCGGTATGCCACAGCGCTCGGCCAGGCTGATAAGCGCCGCATGCAGCGATTCGCGCAGGGCGTCGGCAAAGTCGTCATCCCAGGCACCGGCCAGCAACGAGGCTTCGCCATTGAAGGCCGGCGACAGGTCGCAGGCGTACAACAGATGCAACGAAGCGTCGCACTGCCGGGCCAGCGCGGTGGCCGTCTGGACGATACGCTCATTCAAGGCATTGGCCTCGGGATCCGAGGGGTCCACCGCAGCCACGACCCGCCGCGGCAAGCTGTGCACCGCCTGGTTGACCAGGTGCACCGGCACCGGACAGTCACGCAATAAATGACAGTCAAGGGGCGTGGCGAACACGCGCTTGAGCAAGGGTTCAAGGGTAACGTCCTTGATCAGCAGGTCAGGCTTGAACTGCTCGACGTAGCGCAGGATTTCCAGCAACGGATGAAGCGTCCACACCACGTGAGTCGTCACATCCAGGCCTTCCTCCTTGAGCAGCGCCGCCTCTTCTACCATCCAGCGACGATAGCGGTGCAAATAGCGCTGCACGCTCGCTTCATCGATTTTTTCACCCCATAAGTGGGTGCGGGCCGGTGGCTGGACGAACGCGCACAAGTGCAGCGCAGCCCCGCTGGCCCGGGCCAGGGCACAGGCCCTGCGCATCGCCGCAGAAGGATGCAGGTCGGGTTCGACGATCAATAGCAGACGCTGGTATTGCCCCATCGCACACCTCCATCGGATTGCCCATACGAAATCCAGAACCTTGCACCGGCCTTTTCCGGCACGATCTTCAGCGTGCGCCCATCTAGGCCCCGGACGGTTTGATCTGAATCAAAGGCAGGGCAATCGACGGACGGATACGCGGGCACTGATCCAGATCAGAATCGATCGCCGTGGCGGGCGTAGAACACTATCGAATGCGTAGCTTTTTATCGCACGCACGTGTACATCCGAGGGAGGATCGCACCATGCTCACTGTCAAAGACCACAACGAACGCGCCGCTGCCCTGTATGCCAGCATCAGTGGCAAACACTGGATCCAGGCACTCAAGGACGGCCGGCATGTCTTGATCCGCCCGCTCAGGGAGCAGGATCGCCAGCGCGAATACGACTTCATCATGCGCCTGTCACCGGAGTCCCGACACATGCGCTTTCTGGCGCAGATCAATGAGCCAGGCGCGGCGTTGCTCGATAATTTGATGGACGTCGACTGCAAGACGCGCATGGCCTACATCGCCCTGGTCCATGACAACGGCGAGTTGATCGAGATCGGGGTCAGTCGCTATTGCGCGACCCAGGAACACGAATGCGAGTGCGCGGTGACGGTCGCCGACCCTTGGCAACACCTGGGGCTGGGGACGTTGCTGATGGAGCACCTGATCGACACCGCGCGTAAAAATGGCTACCGCCAGATGTACTCCGTCGATGCGGCCAGCAATGCCCCGATGCGGGATTTGGCCCATAGCCTGGGTTTTGAAACCCACAGCGATCCCGACGACACCCGGCAGGTCATCCACCGGCTCTACCTTTAGCTCCGGACGCTGCGCGAGGCCTTGGTATGGCCTCGCACAGCGTTGATCCCGTCACGCTTGCGGCTTGATCGCCAACACGCTGCAGGGCGCCCGTTGCAGCAACAGCTCAGCGGTAGTGCCCAAGCGCCTGTCCAGGCCACGATGCGCCGTGGTGCCCATGACGATGACATCGACCTGGTGATCGGCGGCGAACGTGCAAATGCTGTTCAGCGGCGCTCCTTCGATGAAGTGGCGCTGCTGCGGTGCGACCCCATGCCGCTCGGCCAGGGACTCGAACACCTCATGCTGGGCCTGGCCCAACGCTTCATAGAGCCCGGTGGCCAGGGGCAGCGCGCCAATGCCCATGTCCGAGGCGTAGACAGCCGTCCAATCGAAGGCGTGCAGCAACTCGACCTGGGCATTACATTGTTCCGCCAGTTTGACCGCGGCGTCGACGATCTGGTCGTTGAACACCAGATCCTGCTCCTCGCTGCGCAGCACATCGACAATCGCCAGGACCCGCCGAGGCCGCGGGTGACGCGAATCCGTGACCAGATGCACCGGCACCGGGCAGTCACGCAGCAAGCGCCAGTCCAGGGGTGTGAAAAACACCCGTTTCATCGCCGGTTCCGGCTGCGCGTCCTTGATGATCAACGCCATCGGCATCTCCTTGACGTATTGCTGCAAGGCTTGGAAGGCATCCTTGCTCCACACCACCTCGCAGGTCACCTCGACGCCGTGCCGGCGCGCCAGTTCGGCCTGTTGCCACAGCCAATGCCGATGGGTTTCCAGATAACCCTCACGCGCTTGCTTGACCTGTTCCGGGGCGAACAGACCGGCCACCGAGAGCAACTCCAGGTAGTCGAACGCCACAATATGCAGGGGCAGGTCCAGCGCTAGGGCCAACTCGGTGGCGCGGTCGAACGCCGGCGTACGGATCATGGCGTCAGGCGCCACTAGCAATAAACGTTGAGTCTGGGACATGGAACACCTCGGCACGTGGCGACAGCCACTTAAAGGATTGAGGTTTCCAGAATGGACGCCTGCCCGAGACAGGACTTGATCTTCATCAAACAGCCATCATTCAGGCTGACAAACTCGGGAGCAACAGCCCTGCCCACATCGCCAGTGTGACCAGCACCTGGCCGGGAATCACATACCCGGCGAACCTTCGCCCGCCACTGAGCCAGGCGACGACGCATTTGCTCAGGGAGTTGCTGCTCAGCGCCATCAGCACCGGTACGGCGACGCCGTCGGAGGGCAACAACCCGCCCTTGGCCAGGGACGCGATGGAGGCCGTCGAGGCATGGGCGTCGAGCAACCCGCTGAAAATCGCGGTGACGGTCACCCCGGCCTGGCCAAACGCATCGAGCATCGCCGACGAGAGGACGGTGATACCGGTCATTGCCAGAACCATGGTCAACGCCAGCTTGAGGCTGAAGGCACCGCCGTGTTTGATGGGTTCATCGGCCCGCGCCCTTGGACGGGGAAACATCAGCATGCCGGCGTAGAGCAATACCATCAGCATCCCGCACGCCAACGGCCCCCACATCCAACGCAGCAGCACGGGGTCCACGGCTGCGAGAATCAGGCTCATTTGAACCACCGTCGCCAGGTTGGATAATACCGCCGCGGCGCTCACCACCTTGAGATTGATCGGCTCTTTTACCGCGATGCCGCCCATGGTCGCAACTGTCACTGTGGCGGAAGCGAACCCTGAGGCAATCGCACTGAGGGCATAGCCATAGCGGGTCCCCAGGGTTCGAACCGCGACATGCCCCAGCGCACCCACCGCCATCAGCATGACGGTGAGGGTGCACAGGTTGCGCAGGTTGATTGCGTCATAAGGCCCGAGGAATCGATCCGGTGCCAGCGGGAGCACGACCAGCGCGGCGATCAACAGCACCAGGCCATCGCGCAGCTCGGTGGCCGTCAATTGGTTGCGGGCAAAATGGTGCAACGTCTGGCGGCTGGCGAGCAGCCCGGCAATCACTACGCCAATCGCCGTCGCCAGGCCCGGGGCGCTCGCACAGAGCGCACCCAGTGCCAGTACCGCGAACAACGCCACCTCGCTGGTAATCCCCGGGTCCTTGTCGAGATTTCGCCAATAGGCCACGGTCACCAATGCGCCCAGGGCAAGGGTCATGCCCCCCAGCAACAAGGGACCGCCCGCCTGGATCGCCAGGTAGCCGAGCACGGACGTGATGGCGAAGGTGCGCAGGCCGGCGAAGTCGCGCCTGTCGCCCTCGCCTTTGCGCCGTTCGCGCTCAAGCCCCACCAGCAGGCCGATTCCCAGCGCGGCGGCGGCATTGGCGAAAGCCAGGGTTTCAGTCATGGTCACGGCTCTCTGGCGCTGCCTGCGGTTGTCACTCAATCCAGAGGCCCGAGCCGACTGCGCTCGGGCCCTGGGGCGACTGATCATGCTCAAACATAGCGCGATTGCCGCGCCGTTGCCGCCTTCAACGCAACGCTTTGAAGCGTGTTTGATGCAAATCAAGTTACCGGGCGCCATGACGCTCATGATCGATGACAGACACCACGCCGCGCGAAACGTCGCCCGGCGCCAACAGGTCCTTGCCCGGGAGGTTTGTCATGTCTACGCAATCACGCTTGATGCTGGTCGTCTCGCCACTGATGGAACACAGCCCGGCGTTCGACCGGGCCGCCGCACTGGCCAGGGCCGAAGGCGCGGCGCTGCATATTGTCGCGTTTGACTACCTCGAAGGCCTGGCCACGGCGGGCCTGGTCAACGAACAAGCACTGGAGCAGATGCGCCTGGGCTACATCGAGCGCCATCGGCAGTGGCTGGAGGAACAGGCCAGGCCCCTGCGCAACCTCGGCATCGAGGTCACGACAGAAGTGACGTGGGTCGAGCGCCCCTTGCAGGAAATCCTGGTCCACCTCAAGGAAGCGCCGATGGCTGCGCTGATCAAGTCGGTGGACCCTGAGTCATGGTTTTCCCGACTGATGTTCACACCGCTGGACGTGCACCTGCTGCGCGAATGCGCAGTTCCATTGCACTTCGTCAACAAGGTCGCCCACGCTCGTCCGCGCAAGATCCTGGCCGCCATCGACCCGTTCCATCAGGACGGACACTACGAAGGCCTCAATGACCGTATCCTGAGCGAAGCCAACAAGCTGGCCACCCGCTGCGACGCGACGCTGGAAGTCATCTACGCCTATGACCTTTCGTCCATTACCGCCGCCGAATACGGTTTCGGCAACGGTTCGATGTTCTTCTCCTCGACCCTGGCCCGCCAGCTCTACGAATCCCAGGGCGCCGCCTTCGATGCACTGGCCGAACGCAATGGCATCGCCCCGGACCAGCGACGCATGATCATGGGTGACCCGGCCAAGGTGTTGGCGAGCTACGCCGCATCCCATGACATTGACGTCATCGTCATGGGGCGCGTGCGCTACGGCAGCCTGGACAAGCTGATCGGCAGCACAGTGGAAAGCCTGCTGTACAAAATGCCCTGCAGCCTGTGGGTGATTGCGCCGCAGCGAATTGGCTGAGGTGCAGTTGCGCAGATGACCCGCAGAACAACCGCACCGTACCCACAGGAGCGCGGCTGATGAACCGACCGAGCAACATACCTGCGGCGCACCCGACAACGCCCTCGCAGGGCCTGGCCTGGTACACGTTGCCCGCCGCACAGGCACTCAAACACCTGGGTGTCGATGAGCAAGCCGGGCTGGACATCGCCGAAGCCCAGGCCCGGCTTGAGCGTACGGGTTTCAACCGGTTGCCAGCGTCAGCCCGGCGGCCAGCGTGGCAGCGATTTCTGCTGCAATTTCATAACATCCTGATTTATGTACTGCTCGGTTGCGCTGCAATCACCGCAACGCTGCAACACCTGTGGGACACGGTGGTCATTCTTGCCGTCGTGGTGGTCAATGCGATCATTGGCTATGTCCAGGAAGGCAAGGCCGAGCAGGCCATGGATGCCATCCGCAACATGCTGGCGCCCCGCGCAACGGTGATACGTGCCGGCGAACGCCTGGGCATCGCAGGCGAGGAACTGGTACCCGGCGATATCGTCTTGCTGGAGGCTGGCGACAAAGTCCCGGCGGATCTGCGCCTGCTGCATGCCAATCGGCTCCAGGTCCAGGAAGCCATCCTGACCGGAGAGTCCGCACCGGCTGAAAAAAATACCGAACCGGTGCGCATCGAAGCAGCCCTGGCTGATCGTGCCTGCATGGCCTTCAGTGGCACCCTGGTGACCTGCGGCCAAGCAACAGGGGTCGTCGTCGCCACCGCAACCTCGACTGAAATCGGGCGCATCAGCAACCTGCTGTCGGCAGTGAAGCCGCTGACGACGCCCCTGATACAGCAAATGGACGTCTTCGCCCGCTGGCTGACGCTATTGATTTTGCTGATCGCCGGTCTGCTACTCGCTTATGGCCACTTTGTCGGGCATTACGTCTTCACCGAGATATTCATGGTCGTGGTGGGCATGTCGGTCGCGGCCATACCCGAGGGGTTGCCCGCCGTACTCACCATCACCCTGGCGGTGGGCGTGCGGGCAATGGCCCATCGCAACGCCATCGTTCGGCACCTGCCGGCCATCGAAACCCTGGGCTCGGTATCGGTCATCTGCACGGACAAGACCGGCACCCTCACCCGTAACGAGATGATGGTGGCATCCGTCGTCACCAGTGACCTGACCTTCACGGTCGACGGGGTCGGCTATCAGCCTTCGGGCAACATGAACCTTGCCGATCAGTTGATCGACACCTCTCACCACCCGGTGCTGGCCGAACTCGGGCGCGCGACCAGCCTTTGCAATGACGCGAGCTTGAGGCAGCACGAAGACGCCTGGAAGGTCGAAGGAGACCCCATGGAAGGTGCATTGCTGGTGTTTTGCGCCAAGGCCGGTATCAACGGTGAAGAGGAACGCGGCACTTGGGCGCGCACCGATGCCATTCCGTTCGACGCTAAACACCGCTTCATGGCAACGCTGCATCACAACCATGACCGACAAGCCGCGATTTATGTCAAAGGCGCGCCGGAGCAGGTTTTGACCATGTGCACATGCCAGCGTAGCAGCACGGGGGCAACGGCCCCGCTCGATACCGACTATTGGCACGCGCAGGCCAATGCCATCGCCCGCAAAGGCCAACGCGTGTTGGCGCTCGCCGTCAGGTCCGTCCCACCCGAACACGCCATCCTGGAATTTGCCGATGTGCAAGGGACACTGACCTTGCTTGGCCTGGTCGGGATGATCGACCCGCCCCGCCCGGAAACGATCCAGGCGATCAAGCAATGCCAGGCGGCCGGCATTGTCGTGAAAATGATCACAGGGGACCACGCCGGCACCGCCTGCGCCATCGCTGATCAGATCGGCCTGGACAACCCCGACAAGGTACTGACGGGCATTGACCTGGATGCAATGAACGATGCAACCCTCAGGGAATCGCTCAAGCAAGTGAACATCTTCGCGCGTACCAGCCCCGAACATAAGCTCCGGCTGGTGACGTTGCTGCAACTCAACGGCATGACCGTGGCCATGACCGGCGACGGCGTCAACGACGCGCCAGCGCTCAAGCGCGCAGATGCCGGCATCGCCATGGGCGGCAAAGGCAGTGAAGCAGCCAAGGAAGCCGCGGACCTGGTACTGGCGGACGATAACTTCGCCTCTATCGTCGCCGCTGTGCGTGAAGGCCGCACGGTCTATGACAACATCAAGAAAGTGCTGAGCTGGACGTTACCCACCAACGCGGGCGAGACAATGACCCTGATTGTCGCGCTGCTGTTTGGCCTTACATTGCCAGTCACGGCGATACAGATCCTGTGGATCAACCTGATTACCGCTATCACGCTGGGTATCGCGCTGGCGTTCGAACCGACCGAAGACAACACCATGCGCAGGCCACCGCGCTCACGACAGGAGCCGTTGATCAGCGGCGCATTGGTCTGGCATATGGTGCTCGTTTCCATTCTGTTCCTGTGCGGTGTCTACGGCATCTTTACCTATGCCCTGGACCGAGGCTACTCCGTCGAACTGGCCCGCACCCTGGCAGTGAACACCTTGGTCGTGATGGAAATTTTCCACCTGTTCTTTATCCGCAATCTCTACGGCACGTCACTGACCTGGAAGGGCCTTCGGGGTACGAAGGTTGTGTGGGCGACCATCGCGGTGGTGACCGTCGCTCAATTCGCCATCACCTACGCGCCGCCGCTGCAAACCGTGTTCGCCACCCAAGCGGTGCCCTTCATGGATGGACTGCTGATCATCGCGGTGGGCATTGCGCTGTTCGCCATCATCGAAATTGAAAAACAGCTTCGACTGCGTTTAAGCGAGTCCGATCGTCAACCGTGACGATCACTCCCCTACCCACCCCGCCAGGACCTGAACCATGAACGCATCCAGACTCGCCGCCCTCGCCCTGACCGCGGTGCTTTTCCCCACGCCTACCTTTGCCCAGCAGGCCACCGACGCCGCCAATCCGACGCCGCCATCAATGAGCATTGAACAATTTGATCAGCAGATGGCGAAAGCCCAGGAAAACCTGAAGAAGATGCAGGAGCAAATGAGCCTGATCCAGAAAACCACCGATCCGGCGCAACGCCAGAAGCTCATGCAAGATCACCAGGCCATGATGCAGCAAAGCATGCAGATGATGAATGGGATGATGGGGGGCGGCATGATGGGCGGCCATATGAAGGGACACGGCCCGATGATGGGTTGGAAACAAATGGGCAACCACTATTCCCGGATGACGCCTGAGCAGATGAAGCAACACCAGTACATGATGGACAACTACATGGGCATGCAGCAAATGATGATGGAACAGATGATGCAGCACCAGCAGAACATGGGGACGCCATCTCCCTAGACCGGTCTCCCAGGGCAGCGCCTAACTGGACCGGCCCTTGCGCGTGGGTGCTCACGACTTAGGGCGTGGTCGGCGGGGTGCTTTTCGGGCTGCTCGGCGTGGGCGGTGGTTTCGTCGTGGTTCCGGCGCGCCAACGGTACAGCAATCTGACCACGCAATCGGTGCTCGCCACGTCGCTGACCGTTATCGCTTGGGTTGCCCTGTCAGGGGTGCTGACGAGCTCTGCGACAGGCCACCTGCAATGGCCAATAGCGCTACCCTTTTCCATGGGGGCCATCGTCGGCATGCTCGGCGGGCGCCTGGTCGCTGCCAAGTTGCCGGAACCCATCTGCAAAGATGGCTTCGCCCTTGTGTCGACGCTGGTAGCGGCCGCGCTGCTGGTAAAAGCCCTGGGTTGAATCGCATAGTGGAATATCAACGATTGTGTACCGGAGAACGCTGATGAATCTTGACTGGCTCAACTTTACGCCTTGGTCATCCCTTGCCGGCGGTATGTTGATTGGCTTGGCGGCCAGCCTGTTCGTGGTCGCCAACGGCCGGATCGCCGGCATCAGCGGGCTGATCGGTAGCCTGCTGCAGCGAGGCAGCGAAGGGCTGGGCGAGAAGGCATTGTTTCTCCTGGGCCTGCTCGTCGCGCCGCTGGTATGGGGCGTGTTTGCCACCTTGCCGCCGATCGAGTTCCAGAACGGCTGGCTAGGCCTCACTGTCGCGGGCCTGTTGGTGGGTGTCGGCACCCGTTACGGTTCGGGCTGCACCAGTGGCCATGGCGTGTGTGGCCTGTCACGCCTGTCACCGCGCTCGATGGTCGCCACCGCGTGTTTCATGCTCAGCGGTTTCGCCACGGTATTTGTCCTGCGTCACGTGATAGGGGTTTGAACATGCGCAAACTGACGGCATTCATCGCTGGCCTGCTCTTTGGTTTCGGGCTGCTCCTGGCAGGCATGGCCAACCCGGAAAAAGTATTGGGTTTCCTGGACCTGGCCGGCGCCTGGGATCCGTCCCTGGCGCTGGTGATGATCGGGGCGATTGGCACCGCGATCGTCCCGCTGGCCTGGGCGCGCCAACAGACTCATTCGCTGCTGGGCAGCCCCATGCAGTTGCCGGTCAAGCGAGAACTGGACCCACGCCTGATCGGTGGCAGCCTGGTGTTCGGTATCGGCTGGGGCATCGCCGGCATCTGCCCTGGCCCCGCCGTGGCCATCCTGCTGACCGGACACTGGCAAGCCTTTGTCTTCATGCTGGCCATGTTGGCGGGCATGTGGTTGTTCACCGTGCTGGAAACCCGGCGTGTCCATTGATCAGGAGATTGCCATGAAAGCCAACATTGGAACCATTGACCGGGGCGCACGCATTGCCGTGGGGCTTGTCCTTATAATTCTGGCCCTGACGGGCTCGATCGGCGCCTGGGGCTGGATTGGCCTGGTGCCACTGGCCACGGGTATCTTTCGCTTCTGTCCGCTCTATTCGTTATTGGGCATCAAGACCTGCAAACGTTGCTGAAGCGCACAACGGCCTTTCTCCTGGAGCGGCCAGTGACGTTGCAAGCCCCTCTTGGAGCCTTGCAACGGGCTCACTCAACCGAAGGATTCGCCGCCATGCCCTGCTCACAGCCCGAGACATTTGACGTAATCATCATCGGTGGCGGCCAAGCGGCCTTGGCGGTGGCCTATTTCCTGCGGCGTACGCCTCTCTCGTTCGTAATCCTCGACGCCCAGGAAGAACCCGGTGGTGCCTGGCGGCATGGCTGGAACTCGCTGCGACTCTTTTCCCCGGCTACATGGAGTTCGATCCCCGGCTGGATGATGCCCCCCACACAGAATGGCTATCCGTCGCGAGACCACGTGATCGACTACCTCACGCAGTACGAACAGCGCTATCGATTTCCCGTGGTGCGACCGGTACAGGTCACGCGTGTGGAACGCACAGCAACGGGTTTGCGGGTACACACCCCCGAGAAGCACTGGGACGCCCGGGTCGTGGTCAGCGCAACGGGCACCTGGAGCAACCCCTACATCCCTCGTTACCCTGATGCAGCCTTGTTCGCTGGGCAGCAATTGCATTCGGCGGACTATGTCGAGGCATCCCCGTTCGCTGGCAAGAAGGTCCTGGTTGTAGGCGGTGGCAATTCAGGCGCGCAGATTCTGGCCGAGGTATCGAAAGTCGCCGAGACCGCTTGGGTCACGCCCATCGAGCCGCTATTCCTTCCCGACACAGTGGATGGGCGCGTGTTGTTCGAGCGTGCCACCGAACGCTGGAAGGCCCAGCAGGAAGGTCGCGTCATTGATCAACCCGTGGGAGGGTTGGGTGACATCGTCATGGTACCGCCAGTAATCGAGGCCCGTGAACGCAACGTCCTTCAGGCCGTCAGGCCTTTCGAGCGCTTTACTCGCAACGGTGTGATCTGGGCCGACGGCCGCGAATCAGCGGTGGACGTGGTGATCTGGTGCACCGGATTCAGGCCCGCCCTGCAGCATCTGGATGCGCTGGGGGTGCTCAACAACGACGGCCGTGTGGAGGTCGAGGGCACCCGCTCGATACAAGAGCCCAGGCTGTGGCTGGTCGGCTACGGCGAGTGGACGGGGTCGGCGTCCGCCACCCTGATTGGCGTTACACGCACGGCACGCAGCACGGTTGGCGAGATAGTCGACTTTCTCGCCCGGCAATCCATGGCCGATGCGCCTGCTTGAAGCACCGCACGGGATCGGCCACCTGTCATGGCAGCGGAAAATCGCTTAGAAGCGCCCTATTTCCAAGGTCGCGCACAGCCCGCCCTCGGTGCGATTCTCCAAGCGTATGTGCCCCCCCAGTCGATCCGCGATGGTGCGTACGATCGTCAGCCCCAACCCCGCCCCTTGGTCATTGCCGCGGCTGTAGAACCGCTCGAAGAGCCGCTCACACTCGGCCTCGTCGATACCCGGCCCCTGGTCTTCGACAGACAGCTCGTAGTGATCGCCCTTCCTGGCCAGGCGTACGGTGATCGTGCCGTTGGCCGGAGAAAAATTGGCCGCGTTGGTCACCAGGTTGTTCAAGGCGATATCGATGGCCACCGGGTCGATTCGAACCGGACCGATGTCATCGCTGACATCCAGCACCGGCTCGAGCCCCTTGCTCAACAACCAGGGGGTCAGTTGTATCAGGCTCGCCCGAACCGTGGCGGCCAGGTCGATGACCGCCGGCGTCGGAACGCCTGCCTGCGGTTCAAGCCGTGCCATGGTGAGCAATTGGTTGACCAGGCGCGTGGTGCGGTCGACCCCGGCAATCAGGTGTTCCAGGGACTCGCGACGGCTTTGCTCGCTCCCCGCCTCCATCAGATTCTGTGCATGCACCCGCAGTACGGCCAAGGGCGTACGCATTTCATGGGCGGCGTCGGCGATGAAACGCCGCTCACGGCCCATCACCTCCTGGATCTGCGCCAAGACACGGTTGAGTGCCGCCTGCATGGGCTCAAGCTCGGTAGGAAGCGGCATCATTTGCAAGGGCTCCAGGGAACCGGGATGCCTGGCGCGCAGCTTTGCCGCCATATCGACCAGGGGCTTGAGCCCCCAGCCGATGGCCAGCCAGATCACGGCGGCAAGCACCACGCTGCCGATCAGGTTGGGCACGACGGTGTGACGAACAATGCGGTCGACCAGGTCGGCACGCACGTCGTCGCGCTCGCCCACCCAGATCTTCAACCCGTATTGCGCGTCGTCCAGGACGAACGCCCGCCACTTACGGTTCTTCTGGTCCACGATCTCGCTGAAACCGGGCGCAACCGGGGGTGAGGTGAACGACGGTGCGCTGGTGGTATGAACCAGCACCGAACCTTGTGAGTTCCAGACCTGGAAAGCGATCTTGCTTTCATAGGGATGACCGTCGACTTTAGGCACCGCCTGCCCCAACGCCGAATTGAACGCCTGATACAGTTCGGCGTGTTCCTTGCTCGCCATCGGCATGCGCATCACACCCTGCAGCAGCCGGGCATTCTGCGCCAATTGGGCATCGTAGACCTCGGCGATTTCGTGGTTGCTGTCATGCAGGTTGAATACCGTGATGATCAACAGGCCAAGAAACAAGAGGCCGAGGATCAACGTGAGGGTACGCCGCCGGATCGAACTCATCAGCGCTCCTCCACCAGGTAACCGACACCGCGAATGGTGCGGATCAGGTCGGTGGAGAATTTCTTGCGCAGGTGATGGATATGCACTTCCAGCGTGTTGCTCTCGGCCTCCTCGCTCCAACCGTAGAGCAACTGCATCAAATGATCGCGCGTCATGACGCGGCCCGGCGGCGAGAGCAGTTCATGGAGCAACTGATACTCCTTGGGCGTCAGGGCCACCGGCTTGCCCTGGTAACTGACTTGCTGGGTGCCGGGGTTCAGGCTGATACCGGCATGTTCGATCAACGCTTGGGCGCGGCCGGCGCTGCGGCGCAGCAGGGCCCGTAGCCGGGCCTTGAGTTCCGCCAGGTCGAAGGGTTTGACCAGATAGTCGTCAGCCCCGGCGTCCAACCCGGCGATGCGATCCTCGGTGGCATCGCGGGCGGTGAGGATCAGCACCGGCAGGTTGGAACCACTGTCACGCAAGCGCCGCAACACCTGCAGGCCGTCCATGCGTGGCAAGCCAAGGTCAAGCACCGCCAGGTCGAAAGTCTCACTGAGCAGCGAATGCAAGGCGCTGCTGCCGTCCTGCAACCAGTCGACGGTATAGCCTTCGCGACTCAAGGCCTGATGGATGCCCTCCCCCAAGGCCACGTCATCTTCGATCAGTAATAAACGCACACGCGCTCCTGTCAGTTCAGTTGCTTGTTCACATCCACCAGTAACGCGTCGATCTCCTTGCGGCGCCCGGCATCGGCCGTTTCCCGACCCGGCCGCGGCGCTGCCTGCAAGGCTTTTTGCAGCGCTGCCTTGGCTTCGCTGTAGCGTTTCTGACGGTAGAGGTGATCGCCCCAAAAGTACAGGCTGTCGATGCCGTTCGGGTTGAGTTGCAACGCCTGCTGGAGCAATTGCTCGGCCTTGTCCGAATCGCCGAAACCCAGGGGCCAGCCCGGCACCCGGTCGTAGAGTGCGCCGAGGCTGGTGTAGGCCGAGCCTTGCAGGGCCTTGGGGTCCAGGGTCAGGGCTTTTTCCAGGTCGCCCTTGGCGTCCTTGACCTTGCCCAGCGCACCGAGCCCACCCTTGGCACCGGCCCAACTGCTGTTGACGATACCGGACCAGATCCATGCTTCGGCCACCGATTGGCGCTCCTGCTTGAATGCCGAGGCCTGGGTCGCGAGTTTTTCGAACGCGTCGGCGCGTTGGCCTTCTGGCAATTCATATTGAATGTGGGCCCAGCGCTGCTGGATGTCGCTGAGACGTTGCTGGTCGGCCGCCTCCAATGCCCAGACGCTTTGGCTCAGGGTGCCGATCAATAGGCAAGCAAGGATTTTTTTCATGGCTTGAGGTGCTCGTTTTCAGGTTTGCGACTGAGGCGACGGACCAGTGGCAATTGCTTGCGCAGACCCCGATCCACCAAGTTGGGAAGCAGGCTGTTGAGGCCGACGAAAAAGCGTTCAGGCCAGCCCAGATACAGCTCGCGCCGGTCGCCGATAATCGCGTGGATCACCGCCGCCGCCACGGTTTGCGGGTCGTCGACGTTGGCCTTGAGGGCCTGGTTGAGCGCGTCGGCTGCCGGGCTGTTCATCGAGGTTCGGGTGGCCCGGGGCGCCACGTAGAGCACTCCGATACGGGTGTCGGCCAACTCCCGGCGCAAGGCTTCGGAAAAACCGCGCAAGGCAAACTTGCTGGCGCAGTAACTGGCGTAGCCCGGGTAGCCGATTGATCCGTAGGTCGAACCGACGTTCACCACCATCGCGCTGTCGGCCTGCTTGAGCAGCGGCAACAGTATTTTGGTCAGGCAGATCGGCGCGCTGATGTTCAGCGCCAGCATGGCGTTGATCTCGCTGTCGTCGAGTTGTTCGAGCATGGCGAAGTGGTTCACGCCCGCGGCATTGATCAGCAGGTTGATGCCGCCCTGGGCCTCGGCGGCGACCAGCACTTTGCGTCGGTCGGCGAGGAAGGTCAGGTCGGCTTCGACCCAGCTCAAGTGCTGCGGATAACGCTCCAGCAACGGCTGCAAGGCTTCGCGATGCCTGGCGACGGCCAGCACCCGCGCGCCACTGGCGCACAGGGCAGCGGCGATGGCTTGGCCGATTCCACCGCTGGCGCCCGTCAGCACGACACGTGCATCACACAGGCGCATGTTCAGGCTCCCCGTCACGCGGCAGGCCCCGGAACATGTCGGTGTACAACCGGTACACCACCTTGGAGGCATGGATCACCGCAGCCTGGTCCGCCGGATCGTCCAGGCGGTTCATCAGCCCGCGATAGGTCTGCATATGCTCGATGTCGAGCGATCCATGGGAGCTGAGGTAACTGAACGCCGTGGGCGGCAATTCCAGGCGCTGGCGGATGCTGTCGGCGGCATGGGTCGCCAGGGCGATACTGGTGCCCTCCAGCACATTGACCATGCCGAACAGGCCAACCGGGTTGCCTCGGGCGATCAAGTCATAGAGGTAACTGACCATCAGCTCGATGGGTAACGAAGGCTGGCCGTTGCGCACCGCTTCCTTATCGCCACCGCACACGGCAATGTCATCCAGCACCCATTGCTCATGGCCGTACTCTTCGTCGATGTATTCGCACACGGCCTTGCGCAGCCATTCCAGGTGCGTTGGCAGGCGCGCCCCGCACGCCATCATCAACGGCACCGTATGGCGCACGTGGTAATACGCCTGGATCAGGAAGCCCCGGTAACTGGCCAGGCTGACCTGGCCGTCGAGGGCGTCACGAATGATCGGCAGATTGAACAGGGTCTGGCGCTCTTGCTGGGTGGCTTCTTGCAACGTGTCAAAAAAACTCATGATGGGGATTCCTCGGACAAGACGGGTGAAGTGAGCTGCGCGCGGTAATGCTCGACGATGGCTTCCCGGCGTGGCCGGCCATTGGCGGTGAGCATGCCGTTGGCAGCGCTGAAGGGTTGGTCCAGGCGCGTCCAGCAATGGACCCGCGCGTAATCGGGCAACGTGTCGTTGGCCTTGGCCACGGCCAGCTCCAGCGTTTGATCGGTACAGTCGGCGCGGGCAGGCCAGAGCAGTGCATGGTTGTGCGGCATGGCTTCGCCATAGACAAAGGCCTGGGCAATGTCACCGCCCTGGGTGAGTTCGGCTTCAACCCATTCGGGGTTCACGTTGCGACCGAAACTGGTGACGAATTGGTGCTTCTTGCGACCTCGCAGGTAAAGGAAACCGTCCTCGTCGAACTCACCCAGGTCGCCGCTGGGCCACCATTCGCTGGCGTGCGCAGGCTCCCCCAGGTAACCGAGCAGCGTCGAGCCCTTGATCAGAACTTCGCCGTCATCGGCCAAGCGGATCTCCACATGGGGCAGTGGCTGGCCGACACTGCCGGCACGATGAGCCTGTGGCCGATTGAGGCACACCACCGAAGCGCATTCCGACAGCCCATAGCCTTCAAACACCGGCAGGCCAACACGCTGGGCCCGCTGCAACAAATCGTGGGACACCCGTGCCCCGCCGACGGCGGCGAATCGAACGATGTGCGGGTTGAACAGCTTCTGTTCGGCGGCCGTGACCAACATCAACAGCAGTTGCGGAACCAGGATCAGGCTCTGCGCCCGACGCTCGGCCAGGCATCCCAGCAGGCGCGTCGGGTCGACCCCGCTGGCGCCCTGGATGCCAAGCGTCCTCTGGCTGGGCAGGCTCAGCATGGCACCGGCATACAACGCCGCGTAGCAGCCAAGGTTTTCCAGCAGAATCGCCAGGGGCAACAATGCCAAGTGATGCCTGGCCTCGACCGGTTGGCTGGCCTGTTCCAGTTCACGGGCCACCCGCAACAGGCTGTCGGCGCTCAGGCAGACGCCTTTGGGCGTGCCGGTGGTTCCGGACGTGAAGGTCAGCTTGGCGGTGCCTGTCGGCAGACGACTCGGCCCGTCGAAATGCCGCCGCCAGAACTCGCCACTGTGCTGGTATCCGGCGGCTTGCAGTTCCGCTTCGAACGCAGGCTCGGCAATCACCCGCTCGGCCTGGCTCTGCTCCAGGCAGTGGCGACGTTGTGCCTGGCTGAAAAAACCGGGCAGGATGACGCAGGCCAGCCCTTCGAACAGCGCGGCAAGGTCCCAGAGCATCGCTTCGATGCCGTTGTCCAGGGCCAGGGCAACAACGCTGATGTGTTCATCGCGCAGGCGTTGCTGGCGGTACACCACTTCGGAATAAAGCGTTGCGTAGTCGAGCTGCGAACCGTCGCCCCACAGTGCCACGGCATGGCCCCTGCGCTCGGCATGACCACGCAGAGTGCGCTTGAAGCGTTCCATTTCAGGCGACATGGCTGGTTTCTCCGAGGTCCGTCGGCAGTCCCAGGCGATTGAACACGCCGGTATTACGCAGGTGAACGAAACCGGCGCGGATGTTTCCGACATGAACCCACGGCTGGCTTTCGTAGTAACGCCCCCAGAGGTGACGCTCCTCGCCAAGGCGCTGCGGATCGGCCGGGCACAGGGTCACGGGCTTGAGACCCAGGCGATGGAAGCTGTTGACCAGGCCGATATTGCCAGTGAACGCAACCCATTCCAGGCCGCCCATGGCCAACAGATAAGTGATCGCGATGATGCTCAGCCGGGCGCTGCCCGTGTCGCTGGCGGCCAGGTTGCCAACCTCAACGATGCCAGCGCGGTCCACCGCACGATCGGCGGCGGCACTGATCAAGGGCTCGATGGGGCTGTCCAGATAATGTTCGAGGAACAGCGGCCCCTGGGCGGCCCGGCGCACGCCAGCCGCTGCGCAGAGCGTGCCGTGGACATCGTCGAGCCCGAACAGCTCCGGCATGAAGTGACGAATATCGGCACCGTGGACCTGGCGAAAACGCTGCTGGATGAACGCCTCGAACTCAGCTCGCCGGGCTTGTCCCGGCAACGCCCGGTGCAAGTGCCGAACCGGCGGGCCGGCATCACCGAAGGCCAGCGGCAAGTGGATGTTCCAGTCAAAATCGGGCATGGCACAACATTCTCCCTCGGGCTATTGGGGAGAAGTATCGAGGCCGTTTCTTAACGAAGTCTGAAGATGGGAAGTTTGCGTACGCTTGAGAAATAGTCCGATCAAACACGGGCTGCCTTTGTTTGTTTTTCCGTAGTACAGTAGGCAAAACCCGATAAATATCCACCTTTAGATGACCTGAAGTGCCAGGCCCGACGTCAATGGACCCGCACTCCCCGTCATCCTTCTACCGCGGCGGTAACTGCATGATCGACATCACCGAAGTCTCCATTGCCCAACTGCGCGCCGCGCTGGAATCGGGCCAGACCACAGCGGTAGCGCTTGTCCAGGCCTACCTCGCCAGGATCGATGCCTACGACGGCCCCGACACCCCCACGGCCCTCAACGCAGTGGTGGTGCGCAACCCGGATGCGCTGAAGGAAGCGCAGGCTTCCGATGCCCGTCGGGCCAGTGGCCAGACCCTCGGCCCACTCGACGGCATTCCGTATACGGCCAAGGACAGTTATCTGGTCAAAGGGCTCACCGCCGCCTCCGGAAGCCCGGCGTTCAAGGACCTGGTGGCCTATCGCGATGCGTTCACCATCGAACGACTGCGCGCCGCCGGGGCCATCTGCCTGGGCAAGACCAACATGCCGCCCATGGCCAATGGCGGGATGCAGCGCGGGGTGTATGGCCGCGCGGAAAGCCCGTACAACGGCGACTACCTCACCGCGCCCTTTGCCTCCGGCTCCTCGAACGGTGCGGGCACGGCAACCGCCGCCAGTTTCGCCGCGTTTGGCCTTGCCGAGGAAACCTGGTCGAGCGGACGCGGTCCGGCGTCGAACAACGGCCTGTGCGCCTACACGCCGTCGCGCGGGGTGATTTCGGTGCGGGGCAATTGGCCGTTGACGCCGACGATGGACGTCGTCGTGCCCTTCGCCAGGACCATGGCCGACCTGCTCGAAGTGCTGGACGTGGTGGTCGCCGAGGACCCGGACACCCGTGGCGACCTGTGGCGGTTGCAACCCTGGGTGCCGATTCCGAGCGTCGAGTCGGTTCGTCCTGCCTCGTATCCGAGCCTTGCCAGCAACCCGGGGGCGCTGGCCGGCATTCGGTTCGGCGTGCCACGGATGTACATCAATGCGGACCCTGAAGCCGGCACCGCCGAGGCCCCCGGCATCGGCGGCCCGACGGGGCAGCGAATCGTCACCCGTGCCTCGGTGATCGACCTTTGGGAGCAAGCCCGCCAGGCCCTGGAAGCTTGCGGCGCCGAAGTGGTCGAGGTGGATTTCCCGCTGGTGTCCAATTGCGAGGGCGACCGTCCCGGCGCACCGACGGTGTTCACCCGCGGCCTGGTTTCCAAGGAGTTCCTGCACCATGAGTTGTGGGATCTATCGGCCTGGGCATTCGATGACTTCCTGCGGGCCAACGGTGATCCGACATTGAATCGCCTGGCCGATGTCGACGGACCGAAGATCTTCCCCCACGACCCGGGCACCCTGCCCAACCGGGAGGACGATCTGGCCGCCGGCATGGACGAGTATGTGAAGATGGCCCAGCGCGGCATTACGCCCTGGGACCAGATCCCGACGCTGCCCGACGGGTTGCGGGGGCTTGAAGCGACACGCCGGATCGACCTGGAAGACTGGATGGAGCGGCTGGGCCTGGACGCGGTGATCTTCCCGACCGTCGCCGACGTCGGGCCGGCGGATGCGGATATCAATCCGGAATCTGCCGATATCGCCTGGAGCAACGGGGTCTGGGTCGCCAACGGCAACCTCGCCATCCGCCATCTGGGCGTACCCACTGTCACCGTGCCCATGGGCGTCATGGCGGACATCGGCATGCCCGTCGGGCTGACATTCGCCGGGCGTGCCTATGACGATTCGAGGCTGTTGCAACTGGCGTCGGCGTTCGAGTCGATTGGCTCCAAGCGCCGGGTCCCGCCTCGGACACCGCCATTGTCGGCTTGACCCGATCATGGGGCTGCTGCGCAGCCCGGCGGGAGCAAGCTCCCTCGCCACAAAAGCGCACAGGTGCATTACCTGAGGGCTATTTTGGCGAGGGTGGCGTTTGAATGATCACACCCTCGCCCAGCCGAACATGCAACCGTGGCGAGGGAGCTTGCTCCCGCTGGGCTGCGCAGCGGCCCCGATTCCATGCCTACAGCCGGAAATACTGCTGCATGGCACGGGCCAGCAGGCTCACGGCTTCATCGCCGCGTGACGCCTGGGCTCGCATGAACACCACCTCATGCTCCGCGATCACCGGCAGGCCTTCGAGGATCCGCATGGCAGCCGTCACCCGTCCACGGTCGATCAGGCTGATCGCCAACCCGGCCTCCACGCAGGCCTTGACGGCCTGGTTGGAGGGGCTTTCCAGGACGATGCGGGTCTTGCGCCCGCTTTGCCTGAGGGACTCCATCATCGCTTGCCGATAAGGGCATTGCGCCGCATGCACCGCCAGCGGCAGCGGCTCCATCGAAGCCGCTATCGTGTGGGCCGGCCCGACCCAGACCGGCGTGGTGGACACCAGCACCTGCACCTCTGCATTCGCCTGCCCCTTCGGCTGGGCGACAACCGCCGCCTGAAGCTTGCCGCGCTGCACCAGGTCGCGTAGCGCATAGCTTGGCGCGGTCTTGAGCTCCAGCACCACGTTGGGCCACGCGGCGGCGAAGGTCGGGAGGATGTCGCGGATCACATGGTCTGCGTACTCATCCGGCACCCCCAAGGTGATACGCCCCGCCAAACGGGTTCCGTGCAGGTCGGCCAGCACCCGGTCATGGGTGCTCAACAGCTCCGTCGTCGCCACGAGCAAACGCTGGCCCAACGCGGTGAGGGATACCGATTGATTGTCCCGGTTGAGCAAGCGCCCGCCAGCGACCGCTTCCAAACGCTGGATATGCACACTGACCGCCGCCGGGCTTTTGTGCAGTTGGTCTGCCGCCGCACTGAATTTACCGATCCGCGCCACCGCATGAAAAGTACGTATCAAGTCGATATCGAGTATGGCCGTCATGATTCAATCTTCGTGAACAACTGATGCATTACATTTTGATTTATTAGATTAGCCGGGTTTCGTAGCCTGTGGTCATGAACCCGAATAAATCGCTGACCTGCACTTCCCTGCCCCGGCCCGCCTGGTACTGGCTGATTCCATTGCCGTTGCTCGAAGCGGCATTGCTGGTGTCGTGGAGCTCGGGCTTCGTCGGCGCGCGCTTTTCCATCGATTACGCGCCGGCCCTGCTGGTGGTCTTCTGGCGGTGTGTCGTGGTCACGCTCGTCCTGTTTCCCTTCGTCGCCAGGCCGCTACGCCGAACCTCGCCTAGCGTGCTGTTGAAGAACGCCGGCATCGGCCTCCTGGCGATGGCGGGCTACCTGGGCGGCATCACCCAAGGCATTGCCCTGGGTGTGCCGGCGGGCCTGGCCGCGCTGGTCGCCGACCTGCTGCCGATGGGCTTGGCACTGCTGGCCGCAGGCGTACTCCGGCAACGACTGGCCTGGCAGGTCTGGGTGGGGCTGCTCATCGGCCTGCTCGGCGTCACGCTGGTGACCCAGGGCGCACTGGCGTGGGGCAATGCGCCCTTGTGGGCCTATGGCCTGCCGCTGCTTGGCATGTTCTCGCTCGCCGTCGCGACCCTGTGGCAGAAATACTTACCCGCCGAACAATCGCTGGGCCTGCTGCCCAACCTCTGGCTGCAATGTTGCGTGTCGGGCCTGGCCTTCGCCCTGGTCGAGGGCGCCCATGGCAGCCTGGCCCCGCTGCCCAGCACAGGCTTCGCACTGAGCGTCTTGTGGACCGCGGGCCTGTCGACAATGGGCGGCTACGGCCTCTACTGGTTGTGCCTGCGCCGCGCGACCGCCACCCGCGTCGCCAGTGTCCTGTACCTCAGCCCGCCCATTACGATGCTCTGGGCCTGGGCCATGTTCAACGAACCGCTTTCCTGGCAGATGGTGGTGGGGATGGCGGTGTCCGGGATCGGCATCTGGCTGGTCGTCGGCACCGAAGCCCGGCAGGCTGCAAGTTCAAGATAGCAAGATCGGTCGAGCGCATTGTGCTCGCCGGCCTCATGCTGGTGGCCTTTACCGGGAAAGACCATGACCGACACAAAAAAGCATTACCAATCCCGCATGCGCAAGGTGCTCGATTACATCGACCTGCACCTTGATGACTGCCTGGACCTGGACACGTTGAGTGGCGTTGCGGCTTTTTCGAAATACCATTTTCACCGGCAGTTCATCGCGACGTTCAGCTTGCCCTTGAATCGCTACGTCCAACTCGCGCGCCTGAAACGCGCCTCCTACAAACTGGCGTTTCGCGAACATGAAACGATTACGCAGATCGCCATGGACGCCGGTTACGCAGCGCCTGACGCCTTTGCCCGCGTATTTCGACAACGGGTGGGACAACCGCCTTCGAATTTCCGCAAGTCTCCCGACTGGCAGCGCTGGAACAACCTTTTCACGCCATTGCACGCTGCGAGGAACTGCCTCATGCCCACGCCCTATCAGCCCAGTGACGTACGGATCCGTACGGTTCCCGCGACCCCCGTCGCCATCATGGAGCACCGAGGCGATCCCTCGACGATCGGGACGACTCTCCGGCGCTTCATTGCCTGGCGGCGAAGTGTCGGCCTGATCCCCTCGATCAGCCCGACGTTCAATGTATTTCACTCCGACCCGCGCACGACGCCGCCGCAAGACTATCGCCTGGATTTATGCGCGGGGACGGGCCGACCTGTCGTGCCGAACGGAGAAACGATCAAGGCTGGCAGTATTCCCGCCGGACGTTGTGCAGTGCTGCGGGTCGAAGGGGGCGCCGACAACCTCGAGCCCGCCGCGCTGTACCTGTACAGGGACTGGTTGCCGGCCAGCGGTGAGGAGCCAGGAGATTTCCCCCTCTACTGCCAGCGTATTACGTTCTTTCCGGACGTTGCGGAGAACCAAGCCATTACCGAGCTCTTTCTGCCACTCAGGTGATCGTCTAGTGGGTAATGCCAGTCAGAGATCAAACGGCACAAAACCTGTGGGAGCAAAGCTTGCTCGCGATAGCGGCAGACCCGTCAATGGGTTGTCGACTGGCTCACCCCAATCGCGAGCAAGCTTTGCTCCCACGGGTATGAGGCTTAACTGACTGGCACTATCGTCTAGTGAGCGCTTTTTTCCTGTCTAACCGATGTACGAGTAAACGGCGAAATCGAACCCATTGAATGGAAAGGAAGCAACTTCTTTCATACCCATTTTCAAATGCGCACGGAGCGAGGGTTCATTGTCCTTGCGTATGAAAAGAATACCTTCACGCCCCCGCTCGAGCCGCCGGAGCTCCGCGAACATTCGCTGGGCCAAACCCTTGCCACGTTCCGCCTCGCCCACGCAAATCGGGCCATAGACATAGGCATCCGGCGTTCCATGATAAGCGGCGAACATCGCCTGTACGATCGGCAGGTCAGCATTCATCGCCCGCGTGGTAGTCATCAGGAAACCGGTGATACGACCCTCTCGACGCGCAACAATCAGAGGCATTTCCTGCATCATCGCTGCCACACGGGCCCTTGGCAGGCTCGCAGAAAGCGAGCCGCCGCGGGCCATCTGATTCGCGGCCTGAAGCACCAGGATCCCGTCCAGGTCGGCCTCATTGGCTCTGCCGACATCGGTTTCATGATTCGTCATTCGAGGTATCTCTGCTGGCTAGTTAAATGACTACTCCTACCGTGCCTGCCAAGAGATTAGTACAGGTCAACAATTACAGGATTTATACCTCGACAACGCAGCCTCAACCCATAGGTAACACCAATACATTGCATTGCATATCGGTCTTGGACGCTATAGCTAAAGCGGCAGATGATGGCTTCAACCAAGCGACATCAACCCGATCCAAACCGATAGGAGCTACGCCATGCAACAGTCCCACGCCTACAACGACATCAGCCTGGCCCTGACCACCGAAGTGCTGGATGCCAAGGCACGCAAGCACCTGTCCTGGCAGGACTTGGCCGATGGCACCGGCCTGAGCCTTGCCTACGTCACCGCCGCCCTGCTCGGCCAGCATCCATTGCCGGAACACGCGGCCAAGGTGATTGGCGAGAAGCTCGACCTGACCGCTGACTTGGTCGCCCGCCTGCAGATCATTCCCCTGCGCGGCAGCCTCGCTGGCGTGCCGACCGATCCGACGATCTATCGCTTCTACGAAATGATCCAGATCTACGGCACCACCCTCAAGGCCCTGGTTCATGAGCAGTTCGGCGACGGCATCATCAGCGCGATCAACTTCAAGCTCGACATCAAGAAAGTCGAAGACCCTGAAGGCGGCTCGCGTGCGGTGATCACACTGGACGGCAAGTTCCTGCCCCTGCGTCCGTTCTGATCGTCCCGCTGGCCCCAGGCGAACCTGGGGCTTCGCTGCAAACAACTTATCGCTGATTTGAACTCACTACTCTTGCGTGGAGCATGACTCATGAAAAAATTCCTGTTTCTGGCCCTGTCGCTGACCGCCTCGCTGTCGGCCCATGCCCAACCATCCACCACACCTGCGGACGTCGTTCCCTATGCCTACGGCATGCATCTGGACATCGCCCAGGTGTTGGACATCACCACGCCCGCCGATGTCTGCGGGCCGACGCCAGTGCAAATGACCTATCGCGATTCCCAAGGTGAAACCCACATTCTTGAATACAGCCTGATCGGCAACGGCTGCACGAACTGATAACACCCTATTCATTGGAGGCAAGCAGCATGAAAGCGCTGATCGAAGGTTTCCTGAAGTTCCAGCAAGAGGTCTTTCCACAACGCACGGACCTGTTCAAACACCTGGCCACCACGCAACACCCGGGCACGTTGTTCATCACCTGCTCCGACAGCCGTGTTGTGCCGGAACTGCTGACCCAGCAAGAACCCGGCGAACTGTTCGTGATCCGCAATGCCGGCAACATCGTGCCGTCCTATAGCCCGCACCCAGGCGGTGTTTCCGCGACGGTGGAATATGCCGTCGCGGTGCTGGGCGTGAGGGATATCGTGATCTGTGGTCATTCCGATTGCGGTGCCATGACCGCCGTCGCCAAATGCGCCTGCATGAATCACCTGCCGGCGGTCAGCGGTTGGCTGCAACACGCCGAGTCGGCACGGGTCATCAATGAGTCACGGCCTCACGTCGATGACGCGGCGAAAGTCAGTTCGATGGTGCGTGAAAACGTCATCGCCCAATTGGCGAACATCCAGACGCACCCGAGTGTGCGGCTGGCCCAGGAGAAGGGCTTGCTCAACCTGCACGGCTGGGTCTATGACATCGAGACCGGCTCCATCGACGCCCTGGACGCCGACAATCGCCGCTTCAGGTCCTTGGCGGACAACCCCCAGGCGTGTGCCGTACCGGCCCGGACGGCGACTGCCGCGTGAGGGTCGCTGCCTGGTCTAGGGCAGTTGCCCACCTCGATCACGGTGGCGAGGGAGCTTGCTCCCGCTGGGCTGCGCAGCGGCCCCAAAGCCATCCACCCCGTGCAACAGTGTCTCCACGAAAGCCACGGACGCCGCGCTGTGATAGTTGTTCTTGCGCCGCAACAGCGAAGCTCCACGCCGGGGCGCCGCGTCCTGCAGCGCCAGCTTGCGCAGTGCGCGCTCCTGGGTGGCGATGGGCTCCGGAAGAATGGTGGCGACGGCCGAATGCCCGATCACTTCCAGCAACGTGCTGACCGAATTGACCTCAATGCTCACCTTGGGCGTGATCCGAGCCTGGACGAAGTAGTCGTCGATGCACGTACGGGTGGCAAAGTCCGGGCTCAACAAGGCGAACTCCAGTCGCCCGACCTGCTCAGCCGTCAGCGCGGCCTGGCAGTCATACAACGGGTGATTGCGCCCCACCATCAGCCCCAGGGTTTCGGTGAACGCCGGGATCGATTCGATATCGGCGCTCCTGACCTGATCGAATGCGATGGCGATGTCTAACGTGTCATTCGCCAAGCCCTCCTCGATATCAACCATCGACAACTCGAAGATTTGCAGATGGATATTCGGGTATCGCGCTCGATAGTCACGCACCAGCGGCCCGACCAGGTAAGCCATGAACGTCGGGGTCATGGCCAGCCTCAAGCTGCCGCGGGACAGGTCCTTGACGTCGTGCAGCGCGCGCTTGCCGGCGGCCAGCTCCACCAGCACCCGCCGGGCGCATTCGATATAGGCCGCCCCGGCATCCGTGGGCCTGACCGTGCGAGACGTGCGGTCGAACAGACTCACGCCAAGAGTTTCTTCCAGTTGCCGGATCTGTTGCGACAGGGTCGGCTGCGACACGTGCAGCACCTCGGCGGCACGCGTGAAACCGCCGTGGTCAGCAACCGCCAACAGATAGCGCAAGTGACGTAGCAACATCGGAACCACCACCTGGAGCTTGAGTAATTGCGATGCATTGTATAGGGGACATGTCGCGTCCACATCCGCCACGGGCTCAGCGTTGCGTTTAGCGGGTCGGCGTCAACCTCAGCACCCGCATCACAAAAGCGCTCGCCTTCGCCAGCATGGCGCCGCTCGTACTCGGCTGGCACAGGACGTTCGAAACGGGTGCTGCAGACTCGCTGGCCAGGGCGCCCATCAACTGGGGCAACAGGAATCCGCTTTCGTATTCTGGGTGAATCGCAACAGAGGTGTCCGACCAAGGGTTGCCGGTGCAGGTGACGTCGATCATGGGAAATCTCCTGGAGGATGGAGAGCACTGCGACGGCCCGAAACGGTCGATCGCTTCTGGGATCAGTTTCACTGGCGAACAGTTTTTAGAGAATGCCCAGGAATCTGATGACTTGATTGCGCCATCTGAAACAATCGCCCCGGGCAGCCAAAAAAGCCCCGGTATCGTTGCAATGCTGTTCACTTAAGGCTGTCGACAAACCCGTGGCGAGGGTGCTTGCTCCCGCTGGGCGGCGAAGCGGCCCCAAAACCTGTCAAATGCGGAGCATCAGATACACCGCACCCACCGGTTTACGACTGCTTCGCAGCCGAGCGGGAGCAAGCTCTCTCGCCACAGGTCCATCATTTTTCTTAAGTGCACGCCAAACCGGGCTTGGGACCGGCTATGAGTCACACCGGTTTTTTCAGCGTGTCATACGCTTCAAGCGAGCGCAGCGAGTAGATGTAGGCAGCCCCCGCATTCAACGAAATCGCAGTGGCCAGGGCCGCTGCGACCTCTTCACGGCTCGCCCCCGCCTTGATCGCCGCATCCGTGTGGGCGGCGATACAGCCGTCGCAACGGGTGGTCACGGCGATGGCGATCGAGATCAGCTCGCGGGTCTTGGCATCGAGCACGTTGTTTTCGCTGGCGGCTTCCCCGAGCGCCATATAGGCCTTGACCATTTTCGGGTTGCTGCGGCCCAGCGCGCCAAACGCTTTCTGAATGGTGGGCAACAATTCGGACCAGTTATTGAACATGGCATTAACTCCTGAGTGGGTTGGGTGTACTGTTTTGACGCCCTCAGTTTTTCACCCTGGCGCCACTCGGTTTTGCTCAATCCGCTCAGTTTTTTTGGCGAAACGCTCAAATGAATGCGATCGATAAACTCATCAGCCTGGCCAACGTTCGCGGCAGCCTGGACCTGCGCTGTCAGTTCCAGGGCGACTGGGCCCTGGATCACGGCCAGCATGCCCTGGGCACGGCGCCCTATCACATCGTGCTGGCCGGCGAATGCCGCGTCGAGTTTGCCGATGGGCAGCGCTTGCCTATGCGCGCCGGTGACATCCTGCTGCTGCCGCGCGGCGCCCCGCACCTCATGCACAGCCCTGGGAAAATGGTGACGCCGACCTCACCCCGGATCGTGACCGGAGGCGCCCTGCCGATTCACCGCATTGGCGGTGCCAGCGCGGAGCTGGACATGCTTTGCGGTGGTTTTCATTTCAACCGGGCTTCGTTGCTGTTCAGCGCCCTGCCCGACTACCTGGTGATTCCCAGCGGCGCCTTACCGGCCAACGGACCTTTGCCGGCATTGGTGGAAATCCTTCGCGGGGAAGCGGATGGGAACCAGCCCGGCGCTCGCTTCTTGCTCGACGCCTTGTCCCAGGCCCTGTTCACCCTGATTCTGCGTGCGCACCTGTCGAGTCATGGCCAGGACAGCGGCACGCTGGCCCTGCTCGGCGACAAGCGCCTGGGCCGGGCCTGGCAGGCGATGCTGGCGGACCCTGCGCACGAGTGGACCATCCAAGGCCTGGCAGACCTCGCGAGCATGTCCCGGGCCAATTTCATGCGCGCATTCGTCAAGCTGGCCGGCGTCTCGCCGTGGGTACTGTTGACGCAAGTGCGAATGGAGTTGGCCTTCAGTCTGCTCAGCCACTCACACCTGGGGCTGAGCGATATTGCCGTACAGGTCGGCTACCAATCCCAGGCTGCGTTCAGCAAGAAATTCAAGGAAATCTACGGCGAGGCGCCAGGGCGGGTGCGTCGTGGGATCCAGGCCCCGAACGCGCGCTGACTATCAAGAGATATCCGCTCGCAGGGCCGGGTGCTCGCGCAGGTGCTCGACGATGTAGTCCACGAAACTGCGCACCCGCATCGGCGCCTTGCGCCTTTCACGGTAGACCACCTGCACGGGCATGGAGGGTGGTTCATAGGCTTGCAAGACCCTGCGCAAGCGTCCGCTGCTCAGATAGTCGTACAACGGATAGCTCAAGCAGCGCGTCAACCCGGCCCCATGAGCTGCTGCGTCGATGGCCGCCTGTAGCGTGGCGCAACTGAGCCGCGTGCGGGCCTTGAAGCCGTTGGTCTCGCCCTGCTGTTGAAAAGACCACTGGACCCAGTCCTGGTTGGCCTGCGTGGCGATCAGGCGGTGATCGTGCAGATCCTGCGGCACAACCGGCTCACCATACATCGCCAGATAACCAGGACTGGCGCAGACGAGCGAGCGAACGCTGCCGACAGGTCGTGCGATCAATGAGCAACTGGGTAGATGCCCTACCAGCACCGCGACATCCAGCCCTTCCTCATGCATGTTCGGGAAACGATCATGGTAGTGGGCCAATACCCTGATCTCGGGAAAGTGATCCATGTAGCCGGCCAATACCGGGGCCATGACATAACGGCTGAACAAGGTGGGCAACAGAATCGTCAGATTGCCCTGGGCCTGGACATGCCAGCCCTTGGCCGATGCTTCAGCCTCGTCAACGGCCTGGAGAATGCGTGAACAATCGGCCATGAAGCCGACCCCGGCTTCCGTCAGCGCCACCCCGCGCGTGCTTCGTGACAGCAGCTGCACACCCAGTCGCGCTTCCAGTCGAGCGACCGCACGCATCACGGTCGGGCCGGAGACGTTGAGGCGCTGGGCGGCCGAGGCGAGGCTGGGGCACTGCGACAGCGCGTGGAATATCAGCATTTCATGGTGGCGCGCCATCAGCCGGTGCCTTTTACAACAGGCTTGAGCGTGACGTCGTCTCCCAGCCGATCGGCGAGGAAGTCCACGAACGTACGCACTTTGGCCGGCACCCGATTGCTCTTCTGATACACCACGTGAATCGGCAACGCCGGTGGTTCGAAGGCCTTGAGCACCACTTCCAGTTCACCCTCGGCGACCTGCCGGGCCACTTGATAGGACAATACCCGGGTAACGCCCCAGCCCTGGCGGGCGATATTGATCGCGGCCTGATTCGCGGTCACCACCAGGCGTGGGTCAACCCGCAGGCTCAGCGAGTTTGCTTCGTCCATGAACTGCCAGTGGCTCAGCAAATGACTGGCCGAAGACATCACGATATTGGCCGTGCTCAACTCGCCAGGATGGCTTGGCCGTCCATGGCGCTGGAAATAGGCCGGGGCGCCGCAAATCACTTGGCGTACCTCACCGACCTTGATGGCGTGCTGATTGTTTTCCTGCAAATGGCCGATGCGGATCGCCACATCGATGCCCTCGTCCGCGATATTCACCACACGGTCGACCAGCAAGGCATTGAGGTGCACCGAGGGAAACCGATCCAGGTAATCCGTCAGCAAGGGCGCGATGTACAACTCGCCAAACAGCACCGGCGCGGTAACCGTCAGATACCCGCACGGGATCGAGTAGCTGCCGGCGGCGGCCTCCTCGGCCTCTTCGAGCTCACTCAGGATTCGCCGGCAATCTTCCAGGTAGCGTTGCCCCGCTTCGGTCAGGTGCACATTGCGGGTGGTACGAGACAATAGTTGGGTGCCGATCCGTTCTTCCATCGCCGCAATGGCCCGCGTCACGCTCGGTGGCGAAATGCGCAAGCGCCGGGCGGCAGCGGCGAACCCTTCCTCCTCGGCAACCACCATGAAAATCTGCATTTCCTGAAAGCGATCCATGGGTGATCCAGCCTTGCGTGAGGGAGATTGAACATACGTGGCGGTTTCGGCCTCAAGGCTTGCCGGAAGAGGCCTCCCGGCAAGCTCCTGCGGTTTGACTCAGGCTTGCTGCAAGCCCTTGGCGGTGCGCTGCATGCCGACGAAATTCGGCAAGGCTTCGATGCTGCCCAGCCAGGCACGGACGTTCGGATAGTCGGTCAGCGCGACGTTGCCTTCCGGTGCATGGGACACGTAGGTGTACGCGGCCACGTCAGCGATGGTCGGTTGCTCACCGGCCAGGAACCGGCTTTGCCCCAGCTCCGTCTCCATCACCTTCAACAGGGCGTGGGAACGCTTGATGGCATCTTCGGCGTCATAGCCGGCGCCGAACACGGTGATCAATCGGGCGTTGGCCGGCCCCTGGTTGATCTGGCCCGCGGCCACCGAAAGCCAGCGCTGCACCCGGGCCTGGGCGAGCGGATCGCCGGGCAGCCATTGGCCCTTGCCGTATTTGGCCGCGAGGTAGACCAGGATCGCGTTCGAGTCGGCCAGCACAACACCGTTGTCATCGATCACCGGCACCTGGCCGAAGCTGTTGATGGCGAGGAACTCCGGGGTCTTGTGCTCGCCTTTCATCAAGTCCACGAATACCAGCTCGGTCGGCAGGCCCAGCAGCGAGAGCATCAGCTCGACACGATGGGCGTGACCCGACAACGGGTGGCGATAAAGTTTGATCGCGTTCTCAGGCATAACGTACTCCATGTTGTTTGGGCTCGAAGCGGTGATCGCGTCGATGGGGCTATCCTCTGCTCCTGCTCCGGACAGTGGAATAACCAGCTTTTACAATCCAGCATTTCACCCAGTGAAATGATCGCAAGCCCTAGACCTCAAGCACCAGCGGCTCGCTGCCTTGAGCCGGCACCGCGCAACAGATCAGCACTTCGCCTTCGCCAACCGGTTCGGCCGGCTGGCTCAGGTAATGCACCTGGCCGCGGCTCAAGCGGGTTTTGCAGGTGCCGCAGGAACCGCCGCGGCAGCTGAATTCCGGGTTCAGGCCGCGCGCTTCGGCCAGCTCCAGCAGCGTTCCGCCGCCGGGCTCCCAACGGGCCTCCTTGCCGGAACTGGCGAACAAGACCTTCACCGCTTCAGTCGCGGCCGGCACTTGCTGGGGCGCCGGCATGCTGACTTCGATGTCCCGCACAAGGGTGGAGGGACCGAAGGTTTCCGCATGGATGCGATCGTCAGGGATGCGCAATTTGCGCAGCCCGTCGTACAGCGCCTGGGTAAAGCTGCCCGGCCCGCACAGATAGAAGTCGTAGTCGTTGAGCGGCAGCAGTTTCTTCAGCAGTTCCACATCGATCCGGCCCGCCAGGTCATAATCTTCACCAACCTTGGCTTCGGTGGGCGGTTGGCTGACCATGCGCACAACCTGGAGCTTGTCGCCGGCACGGGCGGCCAGTTCGTCGATCTCTTCACGGAACGCCAGGTCGGCCACCGAGCGGGCGCTTTGCAGCAGCCAGACCGAACGCATGCGGCTGATGCGTTGCCCCTGGTAAACCACCTCGCGCAACATCGACAACAGCGGCGTGATGCCCACCCCCGCTGCCAGCAATACCAACGGACGCCGCTCGGTGGCCTGGACGGTGAAATGGCCCTGGGGCGCCCGCGCTTCGATCTCGTGCAGCGCCCGCACCTGCTCATGCAGGTGGGACGACACCGATCCATCGCGCTTGACGCTGATGCGCAGGAAATCATCCGACGGCGCACTGGAAACGCTATAGGTTCGAATCGAGGGCGCTTTCTGCCCCTCCAGCTGGATCCGCACCGGCAAATGTTGCCCGGCTTCAAACCGAGGCAAGCCCAAGCCATCGCTCGCCTGCAGGTAGAACGAACGAATGTTGTGGCTCTCATCCACGACTCGCGCAACCCGCAACGCACGCCAGCGGCTACGCAGCGCCTCAGCCTGCAAACGCTCGGCGGCTTGCTCCCAACTGCCGGTCATCAATGAATTGGGCGAATCGCCTTCATCCTGATCCTTCCAGCGCAGCGCGATGGCGGCCGGACGATAGACGATGCGTTGCGGTGTGAAGCGCAGCAGCCGCTCGGCGCCTTGGAAGGCATTGATCTCGGGATCGTCCAGCAGGACTTGCGCCGAGCCACTCATTTGCAGCAGATCGCCGGTCTGGAAATCGACGAACACCAGCCCGGCCCGCGGGTTGAGCAGGATGTTGCCCAGGGTGTTGAAGAACAGATTGCCGGAAAAATCCGGAATGGTCAGCGACCCGTCTTCATCCATGCGCACGAACCCCGGCTTGCCGCCACGGTGAGAAGCATCGACCTGCCGCTCGCCATCGCGCACCACGTAGGTGGCGATATAAAACGAATCGGCCGCCGTCACCAGGCGCCGGACCAGCGGGTCTGACACGCTCAACTGCCGCGGCGCGACCGCCTGTGGGTCGACAAATTGATACTGGCGCAGGTTGATGTAGCGAGGGCAGTTGCCATAGGCCTGGCTCACTGCAATCTCCAGCCCTGGGGCAAGCTGACGGCGCACCACGCCATTCATGCGATTACGCCGACGGGTGTGCAACTCGATCCCCAGCATGCCGATGGCATCCCCCTCGCCCATGCCCTCCTGGGCGGGGTCGTTCGGCTCGGGCGCGAGGTTGATGTGCAGGGTCTGCGGATCGGGCGAATTCATGAAACCCGGTTGCCCCGCGCGCAGGGTCGCCCACACGTCGCCTTGCCGGTCCACCGCCCCCAGCACCACGAAAGGCAGTTGGGCGTAGAACTCCCGGTGCTGGTCCGGCATCCACGTACGCGCCAGTTGCCGTTGGCCGACACTGGCCATCATGTCGACAGCCCCGACGGAGCGCTGCAAGGTCAGCTCTCCTTCGTGCCAGGGCGAGGTTTTTGCTTGCAAGGCTTCGTCCATCAGCTACTCCTCGCGCTCGCAGCATGAACGCCTGCGCCAGTGCGCTACGGTTGGGGATTCTCCGCCATCGTTTGCACGGGTGTGCAAGTGGCTGGCGTTATCTTCTGCCCAAAGCGGTTGCGCAGGAATACGCACGAACTGCAATCCACCGTTTCATAAAATGAAATGGTGGGCTCATGGCCTGACACTGGCGAAATGCTTGGTCAATTCGAGCAAGGTCACCCGCAACTCCGGAGGCCGCACGGGCTTGGCCAGGATTGAAATGTTCATGTGGTGCAGGGCGTGGCGAATTCTTTCGATTTCATGGCCGGTCATGATCATGGCGGGGACTTCCCAGCCTCGCTGTTCGCGAATCGCAGCAATGCATTCGGCCCCCGAGACTTTCGTACCCAGGTCGAAGTCGGCAATGATGATGTCGCAGTCGCTGGTCACACCCACCCCGTCGCTGTGGGTTTCCACTTCGCATCCCCACTTCTCCAACAGCGCCGACGTCGCCATCAGCACGTTGGCGTCATCCTCCACCAGGCACACCCGCAAGCCCTGCAAACGGCTTTGCGTGGGCACCGGTCTGTCCACCACAGCCCTTGGCGCGACCCTTTCCAGCCCTTGGATGGTGGCGCGCGTGCCCTGGCCGAGCCGGGAGTCCAGCTGGATGTCCAGATTGATCAGGTGGCTGATTCGCTTGACGATGGACAACCCCAGGCCCAGCCCCTCGACATCCTTGTCACGGACATGGCGTACCCGATAAAACTCCTTGAACACCTCAGGCAGATGTTCGGCGGCAATGCCCCGGCCCTTGTCGTAGATGACGATGGCCAGGCCACTGCCTTTCGGACGCACACCGATCAACACCGGTTGGCCGGGGGCATATTTGAGCGTATTGGAAACCAGGTTCTGCACCATGGTCGCCAACAAACCGGCATTGACGCTGACCCAGTGCCGGCAAGGCCGCAGGCGCAACTCGACACCGGCCCAGCGGGCGGCTTCGGTGTTCTGCTTGACCACATCCTGGAGCAACGCGCCCAGGTGCACGGGTTCGGCCTGGGGTTCAAGCTGCCCGTTGTCGAGGGTGTAGATGTCCAGGATCGAACGAAACAGCTGCGACACGATGTGCAGCGAACGGTCGATGTTGTCCACCAGTCGCAGCTCTTCCTGGCCCAACCGGGCATCGCGCAGGCAGGCGGTGAACAAGCCGATCGAGTGGATCGGCTGGCGCAAGTCATGGCTGGCCTGGGCCAGGAAGCGGGATTTTTCCTGGTTCGCGGCAATCGCCTCTTCCGAAGCGATGCGGGTACGGGTCAGCAGGATATGCGCGTAGGCAGGCACCACGATGGTGGTGACGATCAACGTCAGGAACAGATAGGGCTGGCCACGCCAGAACGGCGTGAGCAGGAAAATCACCCCCAGTGTCGACAGCGCGAGAACGGTTGCCAGCGCCAGGTAGCGCGAGCCGAAGCGCATGCCATTGCCCAACGTGACCCAGAGCAATGCCGCGTACACCGGCAGCGTGCCCTCCCCACCGACGATCAAGGCAAAGGCGAGGCTTGCGTAATCCAGGGTCATGGCAAAAAGACGACGCAGGAAAAAGTGCCCGGGCCAGCGCCTGACCGCCATGCGCAGCGGGACCGCGGCGCCGAAGAAAAAGGCCATGTACCACAGGATCGGTACATAGGTTTCGAAGTCGCTGGCCAGAAAGGCCACCACAATGATGTAAAGCGCAGTACACGCCCCGACCGTCAATCTCAATGTCGCCTGATCAAGCTCGCTATTCTTTTCCGTCATAGTCACAGGAATATTCCCAACATGAAAGTTTGTATCAACTTGAAAACCAAGGGAGTCGTTTAGGTTACGATGTGCGAACTTGAAGTCAGAAGGATCTGAAGCATGACGTGCAGAGTCATTGTGGCAGATGACCATCCTTTGTTTCGTGAAGGTATGTTGAGAACCATCGAACGGCTTCTGCCGACAGCCACCATAGAACAAGCTGGCAATCTGGATGAAGTATTGGCGCTGGCGCGTTCCGGGGTGGAAGTGGACTCCCTGATACTCGACTTGCGCTTTCCCGGGATCAAATCGCTGCAAGTCATAGGCCAGTTGCGCAGTGAGTTCAAACGGACCTCCATTATTGTGGTTTCAATGATGGATGACATCGAGGTTATTTCCCAGGTGATGGCGCTGGGTGCCGACGGTTTCATCGGCAAGAATATCGACCCTTCCGATATTGCCGACGCCATCATGGCAATACGCGAAGGCGAAGTGGTGGTGAAGTATCAAGCCGAAAATTCGGTACTGGACGATGCGCTTTCCCAGCTGACCGTACGCCAACGGCAAGTGCTTGGGTTGATCGCGGCCGGCAAGACCAACAAGGAAATAGCCCGGGACCTGGGCATTTCCCCGTTCACGGTGCGCATCCATGTCTCGAGCCTGCTCAAATCCCTGGGTGTCCCCACGCGCGCGGCGGCCGCGGCGCAATTTTCCAACTTTCCAAGCAATGGAGGATGGTCGGAAAAACAAGACAATTAAATGTATAACAGCTGCAAATACTCATTGAGCATTACCCTCCCTGCCAGTCCCCCAGGCCATAGCACACTTGTACTATAGCTTCGCCCAGTACTCTCCCCCTAAGCTGTGGGCGTTCCATACAAAGGCTGTTCGAACAGCCAATCATAAAGAAAGCCAACGCGCCATTCGCCGTGCAGTATCACTGTGCCTATCGAAACGTCATGGCGTGCGAAGCCTATGGATTAAATAAGTCCACAGGCGGCGCAATGCTGGGTCAACTTCACCGTCTGCGCGGTTGAAATGGAATGGTCCTGACATTAACTCAAGGTAAGTCATCATGTCCTTCGAATATGGAAAAACACTTAGAAATGGATTGGCGCTGTGCGTGCTGGCGGGCGTACTCAACGGTTGTGCAAACACCGGTGACTTGGGCAACTTGGGCAACTTGATGGGCACCTTGAATCAGGGCGCCCAGAAATACGACGTCTCTTACCTCAAGCAAACGATCATTCCGGGCAAGACGACAAAGGGCCAGATCACCCAAATGTTCGGCGCGCCGACGAATGAAGAGCTCAATTCGACCAGCGCCAGCAACGAGTCGAACTGGACCTATGAAAAGAGTGATGAGGGCCTGGATAAGTACATGAAGCTGGCCCATAAGTACGTGTCGCCCGAGACACGCCTGAAGATGGCCGACACCTCGGCACAACTGTACAAGGCACAGACCGTGGCTAACGACGTCAGCAGCGTGACCGGCGGGAAAACGGGCCAAAGCCAGACTCAAGGTTCGGTATTGACCATTTATTTCGTCGATGACGTCGTGAAGTACTACAGGGTCTACTGACGCAATGACTCGTCCATTGGGGGCAGCATCAAGCCTGCCCCCAACCTTCACCGGTCACTCCTTCCACGTACCTCCGCTCAAGGCGCAACTCTTGCGGGTGCTGTCCAACAGCTCAGCGGTACGCTTGTAGTAATAAAAGTCCACGCCCTGCCCGTTCACATTCACACAGGTGCCCTGGGGATTCTCCGGGCAGGTTTGCGAGTAGGTGATCCTGCCCGCTTCGCCACCAAGCGCGACCGGCATGTTGGCGAAGGATTCACAACTGGCGCGGAACTTGGCCGCCGGTTGCTTATCGCTCGCTTGCACGCAGTCTTTCGCCTCGATGTGTTGCCCCATGACGGTCATCTCACCTTCCATCGTGCACGCCTGGCTACCTGCATGGGCCACTGAAGCGCACAGCATCGCGGCGCTGATCACACTGAAAAAACGAACGACTCCGTTCATGTACTCTCCCGACGTCCTGAGTGGTCATACCTCCTGAAGTATCCTGACTCGGGCAACAATTCTGAATAGCACAGATGGGCTAGCCGCTAAGCTTGCTCAAGGCACCAGAGGCACATGAGGTTCGAACGCCCGTGGAAAAGAACAGTGAACTGGACCAGGCCACGTTGCGCCTGATCGTCAGCGCCTGTGCGCTGTTGTACATCGTCGTGTTGGCCAGCCTCCATCCCGGCGATGCCACAGGCTACGTGCCCATCATCATTTACATCACAACGTTTATCGTCGCCTCGGTATTCCTGCGCATGATCATCAAGCGCTGGCCAGGACACTTCTTCTGGCGGCGCCTTTTCTCGATGCTGCATGACTACACGGGCATCGCTTTCGCCATGGTGCTGGGCGGTGAAAGCGCACTGCCGATCTACGCGGCACTGCTCTGGGTCACCCTGGGCAATGGCATGCGCTTCGGCTCGCGCTACCTGGCGCTGGCAACCGTTATCGCGCTGTCGACCCTGGTGCTGATTTTCTGGCTCAATCCGTTCTGGCATGGCCAGCCCTACATGTTCCTGATGTTGATCGTCACCACCATCGTGGTGCCGGCCTATGCGCACATCCTGCTTAAGCGCACCCGCATTGCTTCGGAAGAGGCGATTGCCGCGAACCAGGAGAAATCCCGCTTCCTGGCCCAGGCCAGCCATGACCTGCGCCAACCGATCCACTCCATCGGCCTGTTCACCGCCTGCCTGCGTGACGCCAGGCTGGGCCTGGAGGAATTGCGGCTGGTGGACAACATCGACCGTTCGCTGCACACCGTATCGCAGCTGTTCCGTTCGATCCTCGATATCTACACCCTGGACCATGGCCAACTGATGCCGAAGGCCGAACCCGTGCACTTGGGCGCGCTACTACAGGACGTGGTCAAGCAGAACACCGAGGCGGCTCGCTGGGCTGGGGTCGAACTGCGCCTGCGCGCCAGCCCTTACTGGGTCAGCGTCAATCCAGGCATGCTGACCACGATGGTCCAGAACCTGCTGTCCAACGCCCTCAAATACGCGCCCGGCCAACCGGTACTGATCGGCGTGCGACGCCAGGGCAAGCGCCTGGCCGTGGTGATCTACGACAAGGGCCGGGGCATTGCCGCCGAACATTTGCCCGAAGTGTTCAAGGAGTTCTACCGCGTGCGCCATGTGCGCGACAAGGATGTCGAGGGTCTTGGCCTAGGCCTGTCCATCGTCAAGCGCATCAGCCAGATACTCGGTGTCGATGTACACATCCGCTCCACGGTTGGACAAGGCACCAAGGTAGCGATCAGCGGCCTGGAACTGGCGGCGCCAAGGGCCATGGAGCCCAAGGTGTCGCCCGTCCAGAATCGCTTGGACGGATTGCGGGTGTGCTTGGTAGAAGACGACGCCAACGTCCTGATGGCGACGTCGGCGCTCCTGGAAAAATGGGGTTGCGAGGTTGAGGCCCACAGCGACGGCGAGGGGCTGACCAGCGATTGCGCCATCGTCATCGCCGATTTCGACCTGGGCACGAAAGTCTCGGGCGCAGAATGCATCGCCGCGATACGCGCACAGCGCGGCTGGGAAGTCCCGGCATTGGTCATCACCGGACACGAGATCGAGCGCATACGCCAGTCATTGCAAAGCCTGAACATCTCGGTGCTGGCCAAGCCCGTGCGACCGCCGGAGCTGCGAACAGTATTGCTTGAACTGCTCAAGTCCATGGATCGCCAGGGCGAGGGCTCAGCTCACCTCAACCCACCCAGCCGATAGCCGTCTTGGGAATCACCTCGGACTCGTCGAGCTTGGAAGCGAACATGCTCACCGCATCGAGGGCATCGGTGGTCCCGTTCCGGATCTGCACGATGACCGATCCGGCCTGGTCTGCCAGGGTGACACCGCGCAAGGCGCCCTCGTGGGTCACGTTCATGCTCGCGACGGCATCGCGGGTTTCGGAGAGGATCATGCCGATCATTTCGGCAATCTCCGAGGTGGAACGACTGGTGCGCCCGGCCAGTTGCCGGACCTCGTCGGCCACCACCGCGAACCCCCGCCCCTGATCGCCGGCCCGCGCAGCCTCAATGGCCGCGTTGAGGGCCAGCAGGTTGGTCTGGTCGGCAATGCCGCGAATGGTGTTGACGATGGCCGTGATCTCTTCCGAACGCGCGCCCAGTTGCCCAACCAGGCGCGCGGAGGCGCCGATGTTGTCGGCGATCTCGCGCATCTCCTTGGCGGTCTGGTGGATCACCTGGGCGCCCTGCTCGGCCACGCGCTCGGTCTCGGCGGAGATGTGGTACGCACGGGAGGCGCCGCGTGAGTCCTCCTCGAATTTCTCTACCCGTTCGGTGATGTCACTGGCGAACTTCACAATCTTGCATAACTTGCCTTCGGCGTCGTAGACCGGGTTGTAACTGGCTTCCAGCCAGACAACTTTGCCGTTTTTGCCGAGACGCTTGAATTGCCCGCTGAAAAACTCACCGGCGTTCAGACGACGCCAGAAATCACTGTACTCCGAGCTACCCACCAGGCTCGGTTCGCAAAACATCCGGTGGTGCTTGCCCTTGAGTTCGGCCAGTGAGTAATGCATGACATTCATGAAGTTGTCGTTGGCGGTCAGGATGTTGCCGCCCAGGTCGAACTCGATGACCGCCATGGCCCGGTCGAGGGCCGCCAGCCGGCCGCGTGTTTCGGCCTCGGCGGTGACCTTGGCGGTGACATCGAGTGCGTACTTGACCACCTTCACGACACGGCCTTGTTCGTCCACCACCGGGTTATAGCTGGCTTCCAGCCACACGTTCTGGCCTGACGCGCTGCGGCGGTGAAACGTGCCGGATACGAATTGACCGGTGCGCAATTTGTTCCAGAATTCACGGTACTCGGCGCTGCCCGCCAACGCCGGGGGGCAGAAATCCCGATGGGACAGGCTGGCCAATTGTTCCGCACGGTAACCCATCGTGCTCAGGAAATTCTCGTTCGCCCGAAGGACCTTGCCATCGGAGCTGAACTCGATAACAGCCATCGACCGCTCCAGAGCGCCCACCAGTCCTTTGTAAGTTGCCAATTCGGCCGTCCTAGCCGTCAGTTCATCTTTTAGTTTTTTATTAAACATGACGTACCCTCGAAGTAACCGGACCTTATATACATATCGACTGGTTAGCTTGGGGCTGAACGGTATGGCGAAATTATGTTTCGACGCCAAAACCCACCGAATCCATCAACCAGGTTCTAAAGGCCTGCACCTTTGGGGCATCGGCCAGTTCATGTGGGGTGACGAAGTAAATCGCGGGGTTGTCCGCTAGGCAGCATCATAAAAATTTCATGGTGCCGGAGCATGATCGCTACGTTTGCTGATTACTTTCGTTCCCATTCAGCGAGGTAGGACCATGCCACCGCAAGGACTCCAGGTGGACTTCGCCCATCGACCACGGCTTGCCGATCTGCACCCCCTGCTGGAACCCGCCAGGCGCCTGTCCAGCACCCTGCGCAAACAGCCAGGGCCAGCCGTCACACCGGCGGTGCAGTTGCAAGACCGGCGGGGATACGACAGCGGCTTTCTTGGCGACTTCATAGTGCCTTGGCCAAGCGTGGAAGCGGCGTTGGTCGATGACGTCTACCCGACCGGCACCGTCGACAATCGCCTGGATTATCAGCACTTCTCCATCGTTCTTTCGCGACGGCGACGCCTGGCCCTGGTGGCGGGCGTCAACATCGATGGCGCCAGCAGTGTCGAGATCGACCGGGGGCGTGACGCCTGGGCGTATGACGGTCGAATCCCCAGCGATGCCCAGATTGGAGAGGCGCTGTACGCCGGCAATTTGCTGGATCGCGGTCATCTGGTCAGACGACAGGATCCCAATTGGGGCTCCGAGGCACAGACCGCCAACAACGACACCTTCCACTTCACCAATTGCTCGCCGCAGATGGCAGCCTTCAATCAAAAAACCTGGCTCGAGCTTGAGGATTACATCCTCGATAACACGCGCCGGTGGAAAGCCAGGGCGACGATATTTACCGGGCCCTTGTTCCGGGACGATGATCAAGCGTACAGAGGCGTACAGATCCCCACTGCGTTCTGGAAAGTCGTGGCCTTTCTCGGTGACGACGGTAAACCTTCGGCCAGTGCCTACATGATTGACCAGCGTCAGGAACTGGAAAAGTTGGAACTTGTGTTCGGAGCACTCAAGACTTACCGACGCAGCGTCGATCAAATTGAAGCGCTGAGCGGTATCCGCTTTGGCGACTTGGCTGACTACGACGGCTTTTCCAATGAAGAACGACTGACAGGTACGAGGATTGAAGCGCCAATCCGTGGGCCTGAAGACATTCGCCTTTGAAAACGGTGGGAATGAGCTGGCTCGCGATGACGGCAGTACAGACATCCCCGCAAACTGACCTGCCGCTATCGCGAGCAAGCTCGCTCCCACAGGGGATTGAAGGTGCATGGGATGTTGGTGAGCGATTCAAAAAACGGTGGGACTTATTCGCTCAAGGCTTGGCTGAAGGAGGTGTCGATAATCCCGGCAGTGGCCAGCGGGGCTGGCAGCGCCTTGACCTTGAACAGGAAGTCCGCCGTGCTTTGCAGGTCGGCGGCGGCCTGTCGATCCACCGGGCCGACGCTCATGTGGGCCTGGCGCAACCAATGGCGTGAGACGTTCTGGTCGAGGTTGGCCTTTTTCGCCCACAAGTCCGCGTATGAGTCGGTGTGGTTGTCGACCCAGGTTCGGGCTTGTTTCACGCGGCCGAGGAAGTCGGCGATGGCTTCGCGCTTGCTGTCGATGGACGGTGTCGAAGCGGCAATGGCGCTGAGACCGGGCATGAGGTTTTTCGCCGTCAGGATCGGCCGGGCGCCGGAGAACAGGATCTGTTGCGAGATGTAGGGTTCCCACACCGGAAAGGCATCGATGCTGCCCTGGGGCAAGGCCGCCGCCGCGTCGATCGGCATCAGCTTGATGAATTCCACATGGTTCTCCGGCAAGCCGGCCTGCTCCAGGGCGCGCAGGGTCAGTTGCTGGCTCCAGGCGCCGGGCCAATAGGCAACCTTCTTGCCCTTGAGGTCGGCGATGGTCTTGACCGGTGAGTCCTTGGGCACCAACAGCGCAATGGTGTCCGGGTTCTGCCGCGAAACACCGATCAGTTTCACCGGTGCCTGTTTGGCAGCCAGGAACAGAAAACCCGAATCGCCGAGAAAGCCCAGGTCCAGGTCGCCGGTATTCAGCGCCTCGGCCAGGGGCGCGGCGGCTTGGAAGTGTTTCCAGTCGACGCGGTAGGGTGCACCCTCAAGCACCCCCGAGGCCTCCACCGAAGCTCGCACGTTGTAATAATTCTGGTCGCCGACATGCAGGACCAACGGCTCACTGGCCTGGAGCAAAGGGGCGGCGAACAATGTGCTGAGGAGCAGACCGCGCAGGGATCGGGCGAACGTCATGAAGGCAATCCTGAATGAATTTCATAGAACATAACGCTCTTGTAATTCGCTTTAGAAATTCTTTTAGCGCATAAGCTCATAGTCACAAGCAGCCACTGTCCATGACCCAACAGTGCCGCAACAGACTGTTGGCTGGGCAACATTTCCTTGAAGCCGTCACCCCGTGGCGGCACCCGAAAACCGCCCATTCGCCGGCTATGGCACAGAGCCTGCAATATTCCTTTCAAGTGCGATTTTCTTCCGCACTCCGATTTTTCGGAAATAAGAACATTGCCTTCTCACCGCCTTGCTGGAGCTGTTCCATGAAACCCGACTTCCGCTTCCCACTGGCCCTCGCCAGATCCCTGATCGGTGCCTGTGCCCTGGCGTTGAGCCTGCCGACCCTGGCCCAGGCCGCAGAAAGCCCTCCGGCCGAAGTGCACCTGGATTACGCCTATTACTCGCCGGTCAGCCTGGTGCTCAAGCATTTCGGTTACCTGGAAAAGGCCCTGCCCCAGACCAAGGTCAGTTGGGTCCTGAGCCAGGGCAGTAACCGCTCCCTGGAATACCTCAATAGCGGCGGCGTCGACTTCGCTTCGTCCGCCAGCCTCGCCGCGGTGCTGAGCCGGGCCAATGGCAGCCCGATCAAGTCGGTGTATGTCTACAGTCGCGCCGAATGGACCGCCCTGGTGGTGCGCAAGGATTCGCCGTACCAGACGGTCGCCGACCTCAAGGGCAAGAAAATCGCCGCCACCAAAGGCACCGATCCCTACCTGTTCACCCTGCGCAGCCTGCAACAGGCCGGGCTGAAGAAAGACGATGTGGAGCTGGTGCACTTGCAGCACCCGGATGGTCGCACCGCCTTGGAAAAAGGCGATGTCGACGCCTGGGCCGGTCTCGACCCGCACATGGCCGCCAGCGAAGTACAAGCCGGGTCGCGCCTGCTGTATCGCAACCCCGCCTTCAACAGCTACGGCGTGGTCAGTGTCACGGAGAAATATGCCCAGGAGCATCCGCAAACCATCGACACCGTGCTTGCGGCCTACGAACAGGCCCGGGCCTGGTCGGTGGAGCATCCGCAAGAGCTGGCCAAATTGCTGGCCGACGAATCCGGACTGCCGCTGGAAGTGGCCCGGCTGCAACTGTCCCGCACCGACCTGGGCAGCCCGCAGTTGAGTGCCAAGGATGTGCTGGCTTCCAAGGCGGCCGCGCCGATCCTGGTCTCGGAAGAGTTGGTTCGTCGCGGGGTGAATGTGGACCAGGTGATCGATCAATTGCTCGACACCGGTCGCCAGCAGGCCGTGGCCCGTCAATAACCCTTGCCCAGGCGACAACCGATCCGCGCCTGGCGCGGATTCGGCGTTGCCGGAGGAACGCCATGAGCAGTAACAGCGAAGACCTCTCCAGCCCCCATTTGGCCCTGCCCGCATCGGGCAAAGCGCCCCTGTTCAATCCCGACCGCTGGCGGCTGCGCCTCAAGGGGCTGGCCCTGCCGGTGCTGATCATCGTGTTCCTGGAGATCATCGTGCGCATCGGTTGGCTGCCCGCCTACCAGATGCCGGCCCCCAGTGAGATCGCCCTGACCCTCGGCGACCTGGCCGAAGGTGCGCTATGGAAACATATCAGCGCCAGCCTGTTGCGAGTGCTGCTGGGCTTTGCCATCGGCGCCAGCCTGGCGTTGGTCTTCGCCGCCTGGGTTGGCTTGAGTCGGGAGGCCGAAGCCTATCTGGAGCCGACCTTCGCCGGCCTGCGCTCGATCCCCAGCCTGGCCTGGGTGCCATTGCTCCTGCTGTGGCTGGGCATCGACGAAACCTCGAAGGTGGTGCTGATCGCCATCGGCGCGTTCTTTCCCGTGTACCTCAATGGCGTGGCAGCGATTCGCAACATCGACCGCAAGCTGGTGGAGGTCGGCCAAATGTACGGCTTCAGCCGCCGCCGTCTGGTGCGGCGGATTCTCCTGCCCGCCGCCCTCCCCGGCCTGTTCACCGGGTTGCGCGGCGGCATGAGCCTGGCCTGGATGTTCCTGGTGGCCGCCGAGCTGATCGCCGCGACCAAAGGCCTGGGCTATCTGCTCAGCGATGGCCGCGAAACCTCGCGTCCGGACATCGTGCTGGCGGCGATCATCGTGCTCGCCCTGCTGGGCAAGCTCAGCGACGGCATCCTCGCCGCCCTGGAAAAGCATTTCCTGGCCTGGCGCGACACCTTTAACGGCACCGAGGAGTGAGCCATGACCCAAGCCCTGCTGGACATCCACGTCGAGCGCAAGACGTTCGCCGACACCACCGTGCTCAATCATATCCACCTGCAACTGCAACCCCGGGAAACCGTGTGCCTGCTGGGCCCCAGCGGCTGTGGCAAGAGCACCTTGCTGCGCATCGTCGCCGGTCTGGAGAAAGACTTCGAAGGGCAACTGCTCAGCCACACCGAACACCTGGCCTTTGTGTTCCAGGAACCGCGCTTGATGCCCTGGCTGACGGTGCAACAGAACATCGGGTTCAGTGATGACGACGATTACGACAGGGCCTGGGTCGCGCAGTTGATCGAGGAAGTCGGCCTCACGGGTTTTGCCGACGCATTGCCCAAGGCGTTGTCCGGCGGTATGGCGCAGCGGGTGGCGATTGCCCGCGGCCTGTACGCGCGACCACAGGTGCTGTTGCTGGACGAGCCCTTCAGCGCCGTGGATGCCTTCACCCGAATGAAATTGCAGGACCTGTTGCTGCAACTGGCCGAACGGCATGGGATCGCCTTGTTGCTGGTGACTCACGATGTCGACGAGGCGCTGTACCTGAGCGACCGGGTGTTGGTGATGGACAACCGCCCCAGCCGCATTCGCCAAGCATTGACGGTGCAACTGGACCATCCGCGAGACCGGCGCGACCCGTTGCTGGCCCGACTCAAGGCGCTGGCCCTGACCGAACTGCAACGTGCTCATGTGATTTGATCAAGGCCCTTCGCTAAGCACTTAATAGCATTAACAAATAAACAATCAGTATTTATGGTTATAAAAATAACCACGTACTCTCAACTCATCCCGTCCCATTGGTCACGACAGTGAAGTGCCTTATGAAACCGACTGACAACGTTATCGACTTCGTCCAATTCCGCAAACGCAAGCAGGCTCAGCAACAGGCCCGGGCCATGTGGGAAATGTACGCGCGTAATGCCGGTTACCAGGCGTTCCAGTGGGTCCAGGCGTTCCAGCCGACCAGGACGTACCAGGCGTGAGCGCCCAGGAACCCTCGCGCTTTTTGGCGAGTGCCGACGAACCCGAAGTGGATCTGAACAACCTGGAAGCCTTGGATGAAGATCCGATTTGCGAACGGGTCGCGCAGAACCTGCAACGCCTGCGGGGCAAGCGACACCTGTCCCTGGACGCCCTCGCTCGCCAGTGCGGGGTAAGTCGGGCCATGCTGGCGCAGATCGAGTCCGGACGCAGCGTGCCCTCGATCAAGGTGCTGTGCAAAATCGCCAAGGGTCTGAAGGTGTCGGTTGCCGCGTTCCTGGAACATCGGGCTTTCGAGGGGGTGGCGGTGCTGTCGGTCAGCCAGAGCAAACGCCTGGTCAGCGCCAGTGGCGCCTTCGTCAGCCGTGCCCTGTTCCCGTTCGATGTGGCACGCCAGTCGGAATTCTACGAGCTGCGCCTGAGCCCGCTGGGGGAGGAGCACTCCGAAGGGCATGGGCCGGGTGTTCAGGAGAACCTGGTGGTGTCCCAGGGTGTGCTGGAGATCAGTGTCAACGACGAGCGCTACCTGCTCTCCACCGGCGACTCGATTCTGTTTTATGCCGACCAACCACACCGCTATCGCAACCCGGCCGACAGCGAAGCGGTGGCGTACCTGGTGGTTACCTACCCGGAACGCCTGGACTGAACCCGCCTGTGGCGAGGGAGCTTGCTCCCGTTTGAGTGCGCAGCGCTCACAAAATGGGGGCTGCTGCGCAGCCCAGCGGGAGCAAGCTCCCTCGCCACGGGGCCAGTCTCAAGGACGTTGCCCGGCTGTAATCAGCAGGTGCAGCACATCATCGGCATGCCGTTGCAGCTCATCATCATCGGCATGCTGCAGTCGTCCATCATCTTCATCATCAAGGCGCAGCAGTTTTTCATCATGTCCATGTTCATGCCCGCCATCGGCATGACTTTGCACATCATGCAGTCCGCCATCACCGTGCATTCCATCACGCACTTCATCATCGGCATCGGCATGCCCATCATCGGCATTGGCATCATCATGCTCGCCATCGGCATGGCCATGCTCGCCTGGGACATGCACATCATGCTCATGTTGCCGCAGTGCATCATCATCGGCATGCCGCAGTTCATCATCATCTGCATCATGTCGGCGCTGTTCTTGAACATGGCCATGTCCATGCCGGCGGCTGGCATCATTTTGCACATCATGCCGTCGTCCATCATTTCGCAGGTCATGGTCGCCATCATCATCGGCATGCCCATCATTGGCATCATCGGCATGTTGGCGTTCATTGGCATTGGCATCTGCATGGCGTTCATCATGGTGGTGTTCCCTGTAAGGTTCGAGAGTCGGACAAGCTGATGGGGCGGATTCTAAGCATTGACCCGGACCCGACAAGATGGCGATCGAACAGCAGGAATGAACGTTCAGACAGGCTTACCGGAGCGACACACGCAAAGCCTTCTGCTATTGCATGCACTTCGCTTTCATTGCAGACACTTTCCAAACGACAGCTTCGATTCTTCGGTCATGGATATGCCATCCAAACCTATATCAATAACCGTAAGAAATAATCGATCTAAATATCCCCCAGCGTTTCCCGCCACGAGGGCTCAGCCAATCAACTGGGCATACACCGGCCGGTCGATATTCCCACCAGACAGAATCACCCCCACCTTTTTCCCCTGCATCGCTTCACGTTCCTGCATGAGTGCCGCCAAGGCCGCGGCACCTGCGCCCTCGGCGAGGTTATGAGTGTCGGTGTAATACACCCGCATGGCCTCGGCTATTTGCGCGTCGCTGACCGCGACGATCCGCGCCGCAGCGGCCCCATAGATGGCAAAGGCCTCGGGAATGGGTCTACGCACGGCCAACCCGTCCGCGAAGGTATTCGCCGAAGCGGTCTCACACAGTCTTCCGGTTTCAAATGACAACTTCGCCGCGACGGCCTCGGTGGACACCACGCCCACCACTTGGGTTTTCAGCCCCAAGGCATCGCGGGCGGCGATGACTGCGCAAATCCCCGACCCACAGCCTATCGGCACGTAGACCGTGTCGAGGTCCGGCACCGCCTTGAACAGCTCAAGCCCATAAGTCGCCACGCCCCTGACCAACTCAGGATGGAACGGCGGCACCAGGTAGAGCCCCTGAGCGTGGGCCAGGCGTGCTGCCTCTTCCCGGGCCTCATCAAAATCGCGGCCATACTCGACCACCTCGCCGCCAAAGCCACGCATGGCATTGTTCTTCTCCACCGAGTTACCTTGCGGCACGACGATCAACGCTTTCAAACCCAAGGCGGTGGCCGCCAGTGCCAGGCTCTGGCCATGGTTGCCGCGCGTCGCCGTGACAATGCCTTTCGCCTCGGGATGCTCGCGCTTGAGCCAGTGCACGAAGGTCAGGCCGCCGCGCACCTTGAAGGCCCCGGTCGGGGTGTGATTCTCGTGCTTGACCCACACCGTGCAACCCAACCGTTCAGCCAGCAACGGCCAGGCATACTGGGCCGTGGCGGGCATGAATTGATAGAGATGGCGGGCAGCGTGTTCGATGTCGTCGCGGGTCAGTGTGTGCATGATGGGCCTCCTGGTTTTGCCCAGTCTAATCAGCGCGCCGGCGACGGGGCTTTCAGAAAACTGACCTGACTTTCAGGCCCACTCTTCATTACTATGCTGTTCATGAGCCCGCGAAATCGCCCACCGCCGCCCCTGTCTGAACCGGTCCGTCGTATCGAGGCAGGGCCCTGGGCGATCGAATTGCTCCCCGGCTGTGCCTACGCGACCCGCTACGTCGCGACCCAGTCGGCGATCGGCTTTGCCTTCGACAGTCAGCGCGGCCTGCACGCCATCGGCAGCGACCGCGTGTTGCCCTTCGAGGCGCTGCCCAACGGCCTGGCATTCGTTCCCGCCGGGTGCGACGTGTTCTCCGAATCCCCCCGGGGCGGTGAATACCTGCGGATAGTGCGCACCGACGGCATGGCGTTGCCGGCGAAACATGCGTTCAACAACCGTATTGACCCGCAGGCCATCACCCTCGCCTTGAGAATGCGCAGCGCACTGCTGCGTGCCACGGCAGAAGACGATTGGGAAGCCTGGGCGCTCGGGCTGGCTGAGCGAGTGAAGGACCACAAGCGGTTTTCGGCACACTCCCAAGGTTCGATCACGGCCGGCCGGATGCGCCTGCTCGATGAATTCATCGACGCCGGTCTCGACGGCCCGCTGGGGGTCAAGGAAATGGCGGGACTGCTTGGCTTGTCCGAAGGTTATTTCATGCGGGCTTTCAAGCAGGCGACCGGCAAAAGCCCACACAGCTACCTGATCGACCGACGCCTCGCCAAGGCACGGGCGCTGATGCGCGACTCAACCGCCCGACTGACCGACATCGCCCACATCTGCGGCTTCAATTCCCAGGCGCACATGACCACGCTGTTCAAGCAACGCCTGGGCGTCAGCCCGGCGCAGTTGCGCGGGTATTCAAGGCCCTGAAGCCTCTGGGCAATGGGTTGATGCGGGCACCTGAGGCGCGAAATGGCGCCCCAAATCAAATTGCCATCAGATGGCCTTGCAAAAACACCCTGGCCGTCTAGATTCAAACCTGTCTCCAACCAGATCTTCAACCACACCTGACAGCCCCTCGGGCGAGAGCGTCTATTGGCCTGAAAAACACACTTGGCGTTGCTTTCAATTACTGACACGGAATCAGTCATATCAACAAGAGGGATGCTTGATGAAGCATGGCCGTGGGTATCGTTCGCGCTCGCAAAAAGGACCAGCCGGACATTTCTGGCTGTCATTGGTTTGCTTTTCAGGCCTGGTGATCGCCAGCTTCCTGTTGTTCGAACAACAGATCCAGGATTTCCTGACCCATCTCAACCTGTACCTGCCCTCGACGCCCGCGCAGAAACTCAACCTGGCCTTGCTGCTGATTGCCCTGCTGGCGCTGGACGTGGTGTTGCCGGTGCCGTCGAGCATGGTCGCGCTGCTGGCCGTGGCGATGCTTGGCAGCCTGGGTGGATACCTGGTGATTTTCGTCGGCCTGTGCCTGGGGGCCGGGCTGGGTTATGCGCTGGGAGCCGGCTATTTGCGCCTGCTGTCCGGCCGCCTGGGCCTGCATCAGCGCCAGCCGGGGCAACTGGCGTACCGGTTGGGCACGCTGTCGTTGATCTGCCTGCGCGGCGTCCCGGTGCTGGCGGAAACCTCGGTCGTCGCCGCCGGCATGCAACGCTACCCATTGCGCGCGTTCATCCTGGTCACCACCCTGGCCAATGCCGGCCTCGCGTTGGCCTACAGTGCCATCGGCACCTTTCTCGTCGAACAGAACGCGCTGCTGGTGACCCTGCTCGCCAGCATGGTATTGCCCGGGCTGTTCATCGCCGGGTACAGCCTGTTCAAGAACATTCGCCGGCGCGACACGGCGCAACCCTTGCACGGGCGCTTCAAGGTCAGCTACGACTACCCGGTGGTGTTCACCGATCATCTGTTCGACCCGCTCAATCCCTGCCTGCATCGTCAGCTCACCGCCGGACACCGCGGCCAGGTAACGGTGCTGGTGTTCGCCGACGAACAACTGCTGCACAGCGCTCCGCACCTGCTGGCACAGATCAATACCTACTTCGCCAGCCATTTTCCGGACCTGCATTTGCAGGCGCCCCCCATCGCGGTCCCGGCCGGCGAATCGAGCAAGGATTCCCAGGTGTTGCAGCAGCTGTACAGCGACATGCTGCAACATGGCCTGGACCGGCATTGCTATGTGCTGGCCCTCGGTGGCGGCGCGGTGCTCGATGCGGTGGGCTACGCCTGCGCCACCTTCCACCGCGGCATTCGCCTGATTCGCATCCCCAGCACCGTACTCGCCCAGAACGACGCCGGCATCGGTGTGAAAAACGGCATCAACGCCTTTGGCCAGAAGAACCTGCTGGGCGCCTTCTACCCCGCCACCGCGGTCATCAACGATTTTCAATTGCTGACCAGCCTGAGCCGACGCGACCAGATCGCCGGGCTGGCCGAGGCGGTCAAGGTGGCGCTGATCAAGGACCAGGCGTTTTTCCAATGGATGGAGCAACAGGCCGACGCCCTCGCCCACTTCGATCACGCGGCCAGCCGCTACGCGATCCGCCGCTGTGCCGAACTGCACCTGGCGCACATCACCGGCGCCGGTGATCCCTTCGAGCGCGGTAATGGGCGGCCATTGGACTACGGGCATTGGGCCGCTCACAAATTGGAAAACCTCAGTCACCACCGACTGCGCCATGGTGAAGCCGTCGCCGTGGGCATGGCCCTGGATGGACTCTACGCCAATGCCCTGGGACTGTTGAGCGACGCCGACAGCGACCGGGTGCTGCACCTGCTGCTCAAGCTCGGCTTCTGCCTGAACCCGCCGGAACTGACCCTGAAAGATGCACAGGGACGCTCGCAGGTTCTGCTCGGGCTGGAAGAGTTCCGCCAGCATTTGGGCGGGCAACTCTCCATCCCCATGCTCAGCCGGATAGGCGAGTCGGTGGACTTGCATGAAATCGATACCGCGAGAATGGAGCAGGCGCTGCAACGGCTCTGCACGCAGGCGGCCCCTGCACTCACACTGAACGAGAGCTGTGCGCAATGAACCCGTCGTCGCCGGACCTCAAGACCTGGATGACCCTCGGCCGCGTCTCCAACCTGCCCACGGTGTGGACCAACACCCTGGCCGCCGCCCTGCTCGCCAGCAGCGCAGGGGCCCTGGCACCGCCATCGTCCCTGGTCTGGCTCCTGCTGCTGGCGGCACTGTCGCTGCTGTACCTGGCCGGCATGCTGTTGAATGACCTGTTGGACGCCGACTGGGATCAACGCCACCACAATCCGCGCCCCATCACCCTGGGCCTGGTCAGCCGCCAGCAAGTGCGGTTGGCCACGGCGCTGCTACTGGTGCTGGCCGCGGTCGCGCTGCTGGGCCTGAGCCGGTTGATCGAACAACCGCACTGGCTGCTGGGCAGCGCCACGCTGTTGGTGGGTTGCATCCTCGGCTACAACCTGCTGCACAAGAAGTACGCCCACAGCGTCTGGCTGATGGGGGCCTGTCGCTCGGCGCTCTACCTCACCGCGGCGGCCAGCCTGGCGATGCCACCCGAACCGATCTGGCTCTGTGCCCTTTTGCTCGGCGTCTACATCAGCGGCCTGACCTACCTGGCCCGCCAGGAACACCGCAATCAACTGATCAGCCGCCTCCCGCTGCTGCTGATGTTGAGCCCACTGGCGTTGGCGATCTACGCAGACAACGCCTGGTTCTGGCCAGTCCTGCTGATATGGCTTGGCTGGTTGGGCTGGCACTACTGGCGCAACCTGGCCAACCCGCGGCAACGGCAGGTCCGCGCCTTTATCGGTGCGGGCCTGGCCGCCCTGCCGCTGTTCGATGCCTTGGTGCTGGCCGTCGCCAACCAGCCGCTGGGCAGCCTGTTATGTGTCCTGGTGTTTTTCCTGCTTCCTCATTTCCAACGCTGGATCAAACCCACATGAACACGGACGTTACAGCATCGGCATCGGCAGCCCTCGACATGCGCCAGGATTGCCTGAACGAACAACGCCGGCATTTCACCCAGTCGCTCGATGAAACCGAGCGGCAATGGTGGCTCTCGGCGCAGGCGCAACTTGCCCAACGCCCGGACGCCAACACCGCGGCGTTCCTGAGCGGCCAGTGCAAGCGCCACCTCAAGGAGCGCGCCCAGCCCGGCACCGACGGCTGGAGCAATGTCCAACTGGCGCGGGCATTGCTGCTGGCCCAGGTCCTGGAACTGCAACCCGTCGCCGGGCAAGTGTCCTTGCTGCGCCAGTTGTTCCTGTGGGGCGACGACCAGGAAAAGATCGCCACCTTGAAAGCCCTCGACTGGCTCGACAGCGGTGGGCTCTGCCTCGGGCTTGCACTTCAGGCCGGGCGCACCAGCAACAGCCAGGTGTTTGCCGCCCTCGCCCTGGACACCGCCTACCCATCGCGTCACTACGACGAACGGGCCTTCAACCAACTGGTGTTGAAAGCCCTGGGCATGGGCCTCGATGTAGGGCGCCTGGTCGGCCTGACGCAACGACAAAGCGTCACGCTCAACCAGTTGGCCCTCGACCTGCTGGACGAACAACTCGCCGCCGAACGAACGGTGTCTGCCGGACTGCCCCACGTGATTGCCTTTGCCCTGCTGAGCCCGGCGCAACGTCAGCGCCTGGCCGGGCTGACCCAGCAACAACGCTTGCCGCCGCCATGGCAGGCGCACCTGGGCGGCACTTTGCCGACCTGATGCCCGCCCTTCCCCTGCCTTTTTTGACGAGGATTCACCATGCTCAAGTACTTCGACCCGCATATCCATATGGTCAGCCGCACCACCGACGACTACCAGAACATGGCGGCCGCCGGCATCACCGGCGTGATCGAACCGGCCTTCTGGCAGGGTCAGGCCAGGACCAGCGTCGGCAGCTTCATCGACTACTTCGACACGCTGTTGGGCTGGGAGCGTTTTCGCGCCAGCATGTTCGGCATCCATCACTTCTGCACCATCGGCCTGAACCCCAAGGAGGCCAACGACTTGTCGGTGGCCAATGAAGTGCTGGAGATCCTGCCGCGCTACCTGGTGAAAGATGGCGTGGTGGCGGTGGGTGAAATCGGCTACGACGACATCACCCCGGAAGAGGATCGCTTTCTCGCCGCCCAATTGGAGCTGGCCAAACAATTCAACCTGCCGGTGCTGGTGCACACCCCCCACCGCGACAAGATCGGTGGCACCAAGCGCACACTCGCGGTCATTCGCGAGGTCGGCATTGCCGAACACCTGGTGATCATCGACCACCTCAACGAACTGACCCTGCCCTTGGTGCTGGACAGCGATTGCTGGCGCGGCCATTCCATCTACCCCAACACCAAGATGTCGGAACAACGCATGGTCGCGCTGCTGCAGCAGTACGGCACGGAAAAAATGGTGGTCAACAGCGCCGCCGACTGGGGCATCAGCGACCCGCTCAAAGTGCCCAAGACCGGCCAGGCGATGCTGGCCGCCGGCTTCAGTGAAGCCCAGGTCGAACAGGTGCTGTTCCACAACCCGGTGGACTTTTTTGCCCAGAGCGGCCAGCTGGACAAAACCCTGGTCAGCACGCCCCTGCCCATCGATCAGCGGCGACAGTGGCAGGACAACTCTGCCCTGCGGGGCCAGGAGCCGGTGATCAAATGAGTGCCCGCACGGGTTGGACGGCCACGCAGATCGGCTATTGCAGCAACGTGCACCCGACCCATGACCTGGGCGGGCTGCGCGCTTCCATCGAACGGCATTTCCAGACCGTACGTACACTGCGCGGGCTCGACACCCAAGACAGTGGATTGTGGATCAGCGCCGTCGCCGCCGCCGAGCTCCAACAGGCGTCCGCCCGTGCGGATTTCCTCGACCTGCTGCAACGCAGCGGGCTACGCCTGACCTCTCTCAACGGGTTTCCCTACGGCCAATTTCACCAGGGCGCGGTGAAAGCCGACGTCTACCTGCCCAGTTGGGCCGATCCGCAGCGGCTGGCGTACAGCCTGGACCTGGCTCGATTTCTCGCCCAGGCCCTGCCAGTGGACAGTGCCCAGGGGGTGATCTCCAGCCTGCCGCTGGGCTATGCCGCCCACTGGAGCCCGACGTTACAGCAACGTGCCGAGCAGCAACTGCGCGAACTCACCGCCGCGCTGGCCCGGTTGCAACGGGAGACAGGCAAGAAGATCGTGATCTGCCTGGAAATGGAGCCCGATTGCGTGCTGGAAAACACCGACCAGGCCATCGCCTTCTTTCGTCACTGGCAAACCACGGACCCGCACCATGAACACCTGGCGCTGTGTTTTGACGTCTGCCACCAGGCCGTGATGTTCGAAGACTGCTACCAGTCACTGGACCGATTGCGTCGGGCCCGGGTCCCCATCGGCAAGATCCAGCTATCCAATGCGCTGATTTGCCACCTGCCTGAGGATGCGCAGCGGCGCGAACAGGTGCTCCAGACATTGGGCGGTTTTGCCGAACCCACCTACCTGCATCAAGTCAAAGCCCGCGCTGGACAGGAGCGGTTATCGGCCTGGGCCGACCTTCCCGCGGCCCTGTACGAGTGTGAGCAGGACGGCCACGCCCCTCCCGAGCTGAGGATTCACTTCCACATTCCGTTGTTCAGCGAACACCTGCTGTTGCCCGAACTCAGCGGCAGCCAGGTCGCCCTGGCGCAGACCTTCGATTTTCTCGCCGACCATGGGGATTTTCGCCCGGTACTGGAAGTGGAAACCTACAGCTGGGGCGTCCTGCCCAGCCAGTTGCGACCCACCACCGAGCACGCCCAACTCCAGGGCATCGCGGCGGAGTTGCACTGGGTCGAGGACCAGTTGCAGCAGCGCCAGTTGCTGCAAACCCAAGCGCTGGAGGCTTGCGCCGATGCCCTCTGAGCCTGCGCGCCAGCCGTTGCTGCTGATCAACGTGGTCGGCCTGACACCCGCACTGCTGGGGGCCGCGACGCCCTGCATCAATGCCCTGTTGAAAACGGCCAGGATGGCCACGCTGCAACCGGTGTTCCCGGCGGTCACCTCCACAGTGCAAGCCTCGATCCTCACGGGCCAGCCACCGTCGGAGCACGGCATCGTCGGCAACGGCTGGTATTTTCGCGATCAGGCCGAAGTGCGTTTCTGGCTGCAGCCCAACGCACTGATCCAGGGGGAAAAAGTCTGGCAGACACTCAAGCGCCAGTACCCCGGGTTTCGCTGCAGCCAGTTGTTCTGGTGGTACAACATGTATGCGGACGTGGACGCCGCCATTACCCCACGGCCGCATTACCCGGCCGATGGCCGCAAGATGTTCGGCCTGTATTCGACGCCGGCCTCGTTGCACGAGCATATTGAACAGCAGATCGGCGAATTCCCCTTTCCAAGTTTCTGGGGCCCGGCAGCCGGCATCGCCTCGAGCCGCTGGATCGTCGATTGCGCCATCGCCGAATTCCAGCTCGACCGCCCCGACCTGCAGTTGATCTACCTGCCCCATCTCGACTACAGCCTGCAACGCCTGGGCCCCGATCATCCGTCGATTGCCGACGAGGTGCGCGCCATCGACAGCGAAGTCGGGCGTCTGCTGGACTTTGCCCAAGCACAGGGCGCGGCGGTGATGCTGCTGTCCGAATACGGGATCGAAGCCGTCACCCAATCCGTTTCCATCAACCGGTTGCTACGCGCCGAAGGCTTGTTGCAGGTCCGCCAATCGCTGACCTGGGAGTTGCTCGATCCCGGTGCCAGTGCGGCGTTTGCCGTGGCCGACCATCAGGTCGCGCACATCTACGTGAAGCAGGCGCGCGACATCCCTCGCGTCAAGGCGCTGTTGCAGCGCCAGGCCGGCATCGAGCAGGTGCTGGATAAAACCGAACAACGGGCCTGGCACCTGGATCATCCGCGCAGCGGCGAACTGGTGGCCGTGGCCGCCGCCGGTTGCTGGTTCGATTACTACTACTGGTTCGACGACCGCAAGGCCCCCGACTTTGCCCGCACCGTGGACATCCATCGCAAGCCAGGCTACGACCCGCTCGAGCTGTTCATCGACCCAGCCATTCGCTTCCCGAAATTGAAAGTCGCGCGCCGCCTGCTTCAGAAAAAACTCGGCTTTCGCTACTACATGGACCTGATTCCGCTGGACACCCGCCTGGTCCGCGGCAGTCACGGACGGCTGCCCGCGAGCGAAAAGACCGGCCCGCTGCTCATCACCAATTGTGATCTGTCGTTGCCGCAGCACCTTGCGGCCACGGCGGTGAAGCAACTGCTCCTGGAACACTTCCGGGGGCGCCCTCATGCCGATACGGCGAATGCCAAGGAGCTTCCATGCGGCGAGCCATTTCCATAACCGTTCTCAGTGCCCTGGCCGGTTTGGCCCAGGCACAGGACACCAACAACTTCGATTGCAGCAACTTCCTGCAGTTTGGAGCAGACATCAACAAGACCCGGACCGCGTTTGCCCAGAGTCCCGAGACCATGGCCTGGAACTGGTTCGTCTGTTTGAACCAACCCAGCACCGCGCAAAGCAGCAATCTCGTGTGGGAGACGATGAAGCCTTCGGACCAGGTCTACCTGCCCAACGGCGCACCACCGGGCACCTATGACAGCTCAGCGCCGCTCCCGGCCGCGGTGGTGACGCAAGCCAAGGCACAGGGCATGGACCTGTCCCGATCCTTCCATAACATCAATGCCACCCAACAGGTCGATGGCCTGATCCTGCAAATGGGGGGTGCCGTGCCCGATGCCCAACAAGGCCAGCCCGTACGCTTTCAGTTACTGATGGGCAAGGACACGTTCGATTACATCGTGAAGAAGCAGGTCTACAACGTGAATGGCCAGGCCGCCCTGGCCAACGACCTGAACTTTCCCCCCACCGCCTGGGAGTTGAAAGCCGCGTGGCTGTGGATCGGCACGGACACGACCTACCGACAAACCCTGGTGAACGACGGCTACTACATTGCCCAGGCCTACTACCAGCAGGACGACGGTACTTACCAGGTCGGCTATGTGGCATTGAGCGGGCTGCATGTCGTCAACAAACTGAACGCCGACTGGGTCTGGACCACCTTCGAAAACATCAACAACAGCAAGTACACCGTAACCAATGCCCCGACGCCGGCGCCGATGACCAACACCACCGGGCCGACTGCGGCCGCCAAGCCGGTCAATGCCAGCTTCCAGGCCAATAATCGGAGCCTGTCGAAGTACGAGTTGATCGGGGTCGAGTTCCAACCCATCACCCAGGTACTGGCCAATTCGCAACTGGAATCGGCGTTCCAGAACACCTCGTCCTGCCTGGCCTGCCACGGCACCGCCGCCTACTCGAACGACAACGGCTACTTCAATTTCGCTCTGAACCAGGGGGGCGGCATCGTCTATCCCACCACTCCGCTGCCGCCCTCGGCATTCGATGGCTACAAAAAACTGGACTTTGTCTGGTCGCTGAAACGCGCCCAGTGGCAACGCTAAGGAGCATGACATGAGCGTATTGAATTTCCCCCGTATCTACCTCAACGGCCATATGTTCTGGAACCCACCGACGGCCAACAATAACGATGTATATCCGCTGTATGACGCGGTCAACGCGGACATCAACTGGCCGTTCATGAGCCACTTCGGCATCAACGCCACGAACGCCCCCACCCAGCTGATGCCCTGGGCCATCAAGCCCCTGGCAAAGAATGAGCTGCCGCTCTATATGCTGCAGGTACCGACCAATGCCAACCCGAAAACCTACCCATACATGCCCGCCGAATGGGATCTGTTTGGTGACAATGCCTGCGGCACGGTGAGCTACAAAGGGACTCGCTCAACGATCATTGGCGGCGAGCTGCAGGCCGACACCTACATCACCGAGGATGCGCTGGTTGGCAGGGACTACCAATTGCTCGGCAATCCCTTTGGCAGCAACGCTCCGACTGCCGCGCGCTTCGTGGACGTCAGCCCGTGGCAGAACACCTTCACCGCGTTGTATTTCGACAAGCTGATGCTGGGGGATGCCACGTGTGGCCTGACCCTCAATCGCCAGTATCGGATGATGGATCGCTTCCTCAATTTCAATTGGGGCGCCTTCGGTGGCCTGGTGTATGTCACCACCACCTGGCAGACCTGCTTTCCCCAGGAGAACCTGGAATGGGTCATCGGTGATTCGGCGCTGCTGAGTAACCTGCAGCAGCAGATGAAGCTGCAAGGGGCAAAGGGCCTGATGTTCAGGTTCTCCACCTACCTGACCTGCTACGACAGGAACGGTGTTTTCAACGACTTTCCGTACGTCAACACCCGTTCCAATGCCCCCTCGGATACGGCTCGTCTGCAAGCGATGTATCAGAAGGGCCTGGACAACGTTTCCGGTATTTTCTTCAATCCCGCCTACAGCCGCACCGCCGCGACCCTGGGCCTCTGGTTCGCCGACGAATACCCGACCGCGCCCGCCGGCCTGCGCCTGGTGCCCGCGCAGGCCGTATCTGTTGTTCAACCCAGTGGAACTCCCCAAAACGCCACACTGGGCGTGACTTCGGTGCAGATTACCGGCAACACCCTGTCGCTGGATCTGGCCAACACGTTCCCGTTCTATCCGGTAGAGCCCAATGCCCCCATCCTGACCGCCGAAAAATTCCAGGCCGGCGACTACCAACTGGGTGTACGCGAGGGTGATCAATTCACGTCGGTAGTGGACTTCGGTTTCGACCGGTATGACCAGGCAGCCTTCGACAAACGCTCCGGCCTGCAGGACTTCACGCTCAGCGACGAGGCCCTGACGAAGCTACAGGCAGATAATCCATTGGAGCTGCGACTGAAGGCCACGGCCGCCCCAACCCCCGTGATCGCCGCCACCCAGCAAACCTGGACCGCCGAAGTGGTGGAGAGCGGCAGTTTCATCGACGTGGGCGACCATAAGACACTGACCATCATGGTGCAGAAAAATGGTCAGCCGGCCGCCAATACCACGCTATGGGTGGCGGAATATGGCAACCCCTACATGGTGACCACCAGCGACTACTATCTGGCCTCCAGCAACGCGGCCAATTTCACGCTGTTCTTCGACCACCCGAACCACCCCGAACTGAACAAGGCCAATCTACCGAACTTCAATAACGCGCCGCCCGTACAAAACTATCTGGCCGAAGGCAGCGGCCGCCGACTGACCGCGCTGCGCAATACGGATGAGGACATTGGAGACCCGATCGGTTATCAGCAATTCCTGCAGGGCGAGGGCAAACCGGTCACGATCGACTTGCACCCTTGCCTGGCATTCGACGCTGGCCTCTACGCCACCGGAACCCTGCACGACGACGTCCACGCCACGCCGGTGGATTACTCTTATGTCACCACGACCACCGACGCCAACGGCATCGCCCAAGTGAGCTTCAGGGCCGTGGCCCCGGGCTTCCCGACCTTGCGTTTTTTCGTCAAGGACGGCGACAGCGATCCGGTCATCCCCTTCAGCTTCCCCGTTCCCCAAGCCTACATCGACTTCCTCGCCCCGCTCCGCGTCCTGCCCTTGGACGTGCAGCTGCAACAGGACTTCATCAACTACTGGAACACCGTCTACAAGGATCAGAACGCCGCCACGCAGCTGTGGGAGGGCTTCCTCTACCCACGCATCCTGCAGACCTTCTATTACCTGTACCCCATCATGAACAAGTACATGCCGCTCAACTCCCAGGCACGCGTCGAAGGCGCCATCGACCAGCTGATTGTGCTGATCAGCAAGCCCTACCAGGAAGAAAGCACGCTCTCGATGCCCATCACCCGTGACATGTCCCAGAGCCGCCGCGCGGTATTGGAGCTGTGGGCCAAGAAGCTGGTGAAGCGCAACTATCCGCCACAACAACTCAAGATGAGCGACTACGACAACCTCTGACCGTAACGCTGTTCACCCAGGAAAGATAAACCACTGTGGGAGCGAGCTGGTGTAGGAGCTGAGCTTTTGTGGGAGCCGAGCTTGTGTGGGAGCTGAGCTTGCTCGCGATGAAGGCACCTCGGTCTTTCGAATGACCGCGTTATCGTTCATCGCGAGCAAGCTCAGCTCCCACACAAGCTTTGCTCCCACAGGCTCGCACACAGTGTCACCCGGTACTTTTCAAAGGAATGACCTATGAAAACCAGTATCTTGAACCGGCTGTTGCTGTTGATCCTGCTGTCCAGCCCACCGCTGTTCGCCGAGGACAGCGGTGCCGTCTACTTCACCATGGGCGTGCACAACACCGAGGGGTGCAACGAACAGAACGGCAACTGCATCGCCAAACGGGCCCCGGGCGACCCTTCCGATCCGTTCTTCCCGGCGTTCTGGATCAGCGATTGGACCATGTACCGGGTGATGCACAACTACGAAAAAAACCCGCCGCCCTACAGCAATCCGCCCTCCACCCTGACCCCGGCGGACTACACCGTCTCCCGAGGCACCAGCTACTACGACACGGCCTATATCCCGGCCGATGGCGACGGCTTCGGTGCGATGATGGAGCACTATGAGAAGTACTGCCTGCCGATCTTCCCGATCAAGAACAACAATTACACCTGCTCCTTCGTGTCCCTGGGCAACAAGGCGTACTTCCTGACCTATCCGCAGGATCGCCCCAAGGACATGCCGGCCTGCTGCATGTTCTCGCCGATGAACCATCCGCCGCGCCAAGACTTCATCCAGCACCTGCCCTACAGCGCCGAGCGCAGCCAAAACCTCGACGCCAGCGTGCAGGCCTACGCGCTGGACCTTCAATCGCCGCAGGGGCCGATCCTGTTCGGCTATGCCTTCTACAAAAAGATGTCGGGACAACTGCCCTACCGGCAGCCCCAATCGTTCTTTTTCTCCGGTGACACCAGCGTTGCCAATGCCCCCATCGTCAGCCAGAACTACACCAACTTCCGCATCGCCAGACCGGACCCGGCCCAGACCTGGGCGCAGGTGGCCGCGATGTGCCCGGCGAATCCACCGCCCTGCCAGTTGTTCGAGCCACCGGCTTCCCAGAGCAACGGGCAAAAGGCGCAGTGGAACAAGCTCATGCAGCGCAAACCCTGAGCAATGACGGAGATCGCCATGAACATTTCACTGCGTTTCATCCTGGTACTAGTGGGTCTGGCCAATCTTCCGGCCCTGGCCCTGGAGCAATCCCAGGAACAAGCCATGCCACGGACACAGGCCTCCAGCCTGAATTGCCAGCCCCCCAGCACGGCGCCGGCGGCCACCGCCAGCCAGGACCTGTTCGATCAATACAGCTGGCAGCTGTTCATCGCCGTGAACTGGCCCGCCCAGGCAGGGCAGCGCGGGGATCCCGACTGCAGCAAGCAACCGGGGGACCCTGGCTACACCGTCTGGCAGACCTACAAGACCGTGGAAGAAATCTTCCTGCCACGGGGGGCCGATCCAGGTCCCTGGAACACCCCGCAACTGGCCAAGAGCCTGGGCATCATCAACATCGCCGCGCTGAAGAACAGCTCCCTGGTGAATGCCGTCGACCAGGCCGTCGGCGGCTGGCTGATCGACCAGGCCGGCAACCCGACCTACTACGACATCTCGGCCAACGAGACCTCCTACAACTACATCGTCGCCAACCAGTTCTATAACGCCGATGTGGTGTCCAAAGCCAACAACATCACCTTTCCCTACGGGGTCATCGAGGTCAAATCCAGCTGGCGCATCCTTACCACGCATGACAACGCCAGCCGCTATCTGACCATGCTCGCCCGCGTCGCCACGTTCGACGACCAAGGCCAGCGCACCGGCGTCACCGAGGCCTACCTGGGCCTGGTGGGGTTGCACATCATCACCAAGGTGAACGGTTATCCGCAGTGGATCTGGTCGACCTTCGAACAGATCGACAACGTTGCGCCCAAAGCGCTGGTGAACGGGGTATGGGTCGACCAGCCGGTAGCCGGCACGGCCTATTCCTACTTCAACCCCAACGCGCCGGCAGCCAGCCTCAACCAGTCACCCTGCGACTGGCAGACCCAGGGCGCGCACCTGGTCTGCGTGCCCAAACCCGGCACCACCTTCCAGACGCCGAACCCGTTGAACCGGTTCACCCCGATCGCCGAGATCACCAACGAGGTGAACGCCCGCTACCGCAGCGACCCGGACCTGCAACGCAGCGTGTTGAAGTACTACCAACTCATCACCACCCAGCGCCCGCTGATGCCGGACAACCCCAGCAACCCACTGGGCCAGCCGACACCCGCCCTCTCGGCCAACGTAACCATGGAAAGCTACATCCAGCCCAACAGCAGTTGCATGAATTGCCACTCCATGGCGACACCGGTCAAGAGCCCCTACAAATCCGATTACTCCTACCTGTTCAAATTCGCCAATTCGCCTGTCGGCAAAACCATCAAGGACGAGGAATAACTCATGAGCATCCTGAACGGACCACGGCTGAATTTCTGGGGCGGCATCCGCACGGACGTCAGCCTGCCGAACAACTCCCCGACCATTCCCTACGATGGCAACGATGATTGGCCGCTCTTCGACCTGACCACCTCGACCCTGGCACCCGGGGCCGAGTCCTACACCGATGACCAGTTGAACAACATGATCAATGCCCCCACCGGCAACTACTACACCGCCGGTGGCTGGAATCATTACGGGCAGCATGTCGTCGACATGCAGAACGCCTTGATCAGCTCCCAGGGCATCCCCGGCAGCATCAGCACCACCGGCGACCTGGTGGGCCAGGCCGTCTACCTGCTCGGCTCGGTGGACCCGGTGACCGGCCAGGGGCCCGTTTCCGGACCGATGATGGTGGACCTGGACCCCACCGCCTCGACGACCACCCAGATCTTCGTCGGCGGCCTGCAAATCGGCGGCAACGACAACATCCAGTTGCTGATTCGCAGCGACACCGTGTGCAGCAGTTTCGACGTCGCGGGACGTGTGCTGTTGCCGGCAAAAATGGATGCGCCGGGCTCTTTCCACGCCAGTGGCACCTTTCAACTGACGTTCCCCTTGAGCAGCATCGTCAGCTGGAACCAGAACAGCAGCGGCCTGCGCGCGATCATCCAGGCACCGAATGCCACGGGCATTGTCCTGCGTTTCGTCATGTTCGAAATGTGCCCCACGATGACCACCGAACAACTGGACGCCGACTACGCCGCCGGCAAGTACACCCCCAACCCGAGCATCGGCCGGGTCATCGGCACGCTGGCCCCGGCCTTCGCCAACGAGCCGCTGAACTGCCAGCCGGGCCGGCAACTGGTCAACCAGAGCACGGGCAATGCTGGCTATGCCGACCTGGACAATACCGGTTACCTGAGCATCGACATGGTGAACGTCATTCCGAAGGAGACCTTCCGGGCTGTCAGGGACGACATCACCAGCCCGATCGGCCCCAACGCCAATTACGGGACCGTGACCATCAGCGCCGGCGCCACCACCCTGACGACCCTGGAGCCGACCAGCCGCTTTTTATTGGACTACTACGTGTACGGCGGCATCGTCGACCTGCCCCTGACCTTCGATCAGCTAGAGGCAGTACGGACCTCTGCCTTGGCGATCAACGCACCGGGCAAGGTCGCCGGTACCACGTTGCAGGCCACCGAGTCGACCTATCGGATCTATGCCGACCAGCGCAACGTCTACCTGGAGGACTACCCCAACGGCCTGTCGATCACCCTGCAGGTCCGGTACCTGGGCGGCGCGGTGCCCAGCACCACCGAAATCGGCCTGAAGGCAATCCCGGCAGCCGATCCCCCCACGTACAAAGAACCACAGTACTGGGACTTCCTCGACTACCCTGACTCGCTGACGGTCAGCGCCGGCCAGCTTTCGGTCAGCTTCCCCGTCACCGTCAAACCGGGCAGCGCCGCCCACGCCGGTTTCGTCGCCCTGACCTGCACGGCCAACGGCCTCGACAGCAGCGCTTACTTCACCAACTTTCGCAAATACGCCCAGACCGACTTCGGCATCCCCCAGGGCACGACCATCACCTGGCCGCTGATGTACCCCAACGTGCTGCGCTTTCACTACCTGGCCTTCCCCGCCATGTCGCGCTATATCCCGTTGAATCAGCCCGACGCCATCATGGGCGCCAAGAACCCCATCCTGGCCCGCACCTCGGATGCGTACAAAGGCACCACGCTGTTCATGCCGGTGGTGCGCTCGATGTCGCCCTGCCAGCGGGCACTGCTGCGGGCCTACCTCACCGGTGAACCGTGGCAACCGCCGCAATGACCGCGTCCCCCTTTTGTTCACGGAGAGAGCCTATGTCAGTTCCCCTTCAGATCCCCGCACACCCGGAGGAAAGCCTGCGCCCCAGCACCCTTGTCGCCGAGGACCTGCTGAACCCTCGTGGCCTCTGCCTGCAAGCCGACGGCAGCCTGCTGCTCACCGAAGCAGGTTCCGGCTTGCCCGACCAACCTTTCAGCGGCCGTATCAGTCGACTGCGCCCGGATCCGCAGCGGCCCGGCGCCTACCTGCCCCGCGAAACCCTGGCGCAAGGGTTTCGCGCCATGAACATGCAGGCACGCATGCTGCGCGATGAAATCATGGGGCTGTCGGACATCGCCTGCGGTGATGAACGCTGCCTGGTCAGCCAGACCGATTACGTCGCGGGTTCCAAACTGCTGGACCTGCAATTCACACCGCCCGAGCCGGTCTTCCATAGCCGCGGCAACCTGAACGCGCTGTGCTACCACCCGACCCGCCGCAGTTGGCTGGCCGTCAAGCCCGATACCAATCAGTTGGTGGAGTTCGTCACGGGCCAAGAGGAGCGCGTGCTGGCTCAACTGCCCGAGCTGGATCAAGGCCAGGAAGCCGTTCCCGTGACCCTGGTGTACGAACCGGCGACAGACGCTGTGCTGATCAGTCTGTTCTCGGGAGAACTGCACGGCGACCCGAGCCGCAAGGGCATCGATTTTGCCGAAAAGGCCGGCCAGGTGATCCGGGTCTGGCCCGCCAGCGCCGAGATCGACATCCTGATTCGCGGCCTGCAACTGCCCACCGGGCTGGCGCTGCGCCCCAACGGCCACCTGCTGGTGCTGGAACTCTGTGAGCGCTTGCAACAACCCCTGCTCCCAGACTGGAACGGCGAACCCCTGCATGGCGGCTTTACCCGATTCAGTGGACGACTGCTGGGCTGCGACTTGCAAACAGCCCAGGTCACCGTGCTCGCCCGAGGCTTGGATACCCCGTCCAACCTGTGCCTGTTACCCGACGCGGTACTGGTCAGCGAAGGCATGGGCCTGGTCGGGCGGCCACTGCCCACGCCAGAGGAAAACGTGGTGCCGTTACGCGGCAGGCTTCGTCGGGTGCAACTCTGACGAAAACACCGGCCGGGCGCACAGCCCGGCCGGTGACCCAGGTATCATCCACCACTCGATTCAGCCTGCGGTAACGGTCATGCCACCGTCGGCCATGACCACCGCGCCGACCACAAAACTCGCGCGATCCGAGGCCAGGAACGCAACCACCTCGGCAATTTCTTCCGGCTGCGCGGCCCGGCCGATGGGCGCGGCTTCACCGTGCTGGGCGAGGAACGCCGGACCGTCCTCGACCACGTCATTGAGGATGTTGGTGACCACATCGCCAACACCGATGGCATTGACGCGAATGCCATGCTCGATGACTTCCAGTGCCAGGGTGCGCGTCAGTTGCGCCAGGGCACCTTTGGACGCGGTATAGGCGGCAATGGTCGGGAAGGCAAAATAGGACGCGTAGGACGCAATGTTGACGATGGCCCCCGCCTTGTTCGGCATCATCGCCTTGACCGCTTCGCGCGAATGCAGGAAAGCGGCCGTGGCGTTGACCGCCTGGATGCGCTCCCAGTCCTGGCGCGTCATGTCGATGACGAGTTTATTGATGATGATCCCGGCATTGTTGACCAGGATGTCCAGCCGGCCGAACTGCTCGACGGCCAGGCCGACAGCGCGCTCGGCGGCGCCATCCGCGGTGATGTCGGCCTCCAGCGGCACCAGCCCGGGACGGGCCAGCTCATGGACGGCGGGGTTGATGTCTTCAGCGATTACCTTGGCGCCGCGGGCATGCAACAGCAATGCGATGGCCTTGCCGATGCCACTGGCGGCGCCAGTGACCAGTGCAACCTTGCCTTGGACTTCGTGGGGAATGCTGTGTTGAAAATCGGTCATGATCGCTCTCCTGCGTGAGCAGGCAGACGAAACATTCGCCTGCCCGGCGCCCGTGGGCGCTGTCGTTATCGACGACTTCACTTTCTCGCAATGGCGACTGCCAGGCTTTCGCAGGCTTGCTGGGACTGTCGGGGTTTTGCGCAAATCTGCCCTCACCGACTCACTCCCGTTGCCGGTACACGGCATAGGCCGAAACTCCCACCCCGCCTGGGAGTATCAGCCGATGCGCGATGGCCCTGTGCTTCCTCATAGTTGCGGTCAACGGTCAACGGTCAGGCCTTGATGACCGCATGCTTTGGAGAAAGTCATGACTATTCTCGAGCAAGACTCCGCGCTGCCGAGCGATCCAGACTCGCTATACACGGTAACAGCCAGCACTGGCCTGGGTGTCGTGTCAACCGGCGTCAACGTGACGCTGGATGAAACCGCCGGCTTGCAAAACGGCACCGCCACGCCGGGCGCCGCAACAGATACGGATGACAACGACATTCTGGTCGCGTCCCTCCCCCTGACCTTCGCCAGTCGGCTGACTGCCCTTGGCACAGGGGCCGCGACGGGCGTCGCCTTGAGCGGCTATACCGGTGCCGTCGGCGACACCGGCAGCGATGCATTCACGGTCAATGCCGCACCTGGCGCAAGCATTACCAATATCAGCTTCGTCGGCAGCAACGGTGCGCCGCTCGACGGTGTGGACAGTGGACTGGATACGCTCAACGGCACCAGCATCCTTCTCTACACGGACACCAACGACAATATCGTTCTCGGCAGGGCCGGTGGGCTAACTGGTGCCATCGTCTTCGCCGCCTACATTGAAGAAACCGCCACCGGCGGCAAGATCTGGACCGTGCTCTACGAACCGCTCCAGCAACCCGTCAACACCAACCCCGACGATGCCGTCAACCTGCTGGACAAAGTCTTCATCGGCGCGAGCCAGGACCTGGAATTCAGCCTGGCCAATGCGCCTTCCGGCCAGAACCTGTTCCTGATGTTCACAACAGCGAACCCCACCACGGAGCTGGTCGACGGTGTCCTGCGCATCACCGACCCCACTATCATCGCCACCGGCAAGAACCCGGCCGACCAGTCCAGCGGCGCCAACATCACCACCGGTGACACGATCAACACCAGCCAGGCCGGTGGGCCGACAACCTTCGGTACCAATAACCAGATGATCGTGGAACAGGAAGGCATCCGTTTCACTTTCGTCACCGGTGCCAGGCAGGATGTGACCATTCCCAACCTGGACCAGACCGAAGCGGATGTGGAATCCAACATCGACTTTACCGACGTCTTCAATACGAAGATGGCCAACTTCGATGTCGTGCAGTTGCAGGCCGGCAAGACCGCCGTGGTAAAAATCAGCGCGTTCAGCACCGCGGCTGAATCCGGGGTGAATTTCGTCAATGGCTACACCGGTGACACCTCGGTAGCGATCAGCAATGTCCGTGTCACCAACATCAGCACCGGGGTGGTCATCGAGAACTCGGACGGCTCTGCCAATGATGCGGGCATTGTCATCAGCTTCGCGTCCGGGGTCGCCACCATCACCGGCGTCAAGGCCGGCTACCAGATCGAATACACCACCACGTCAGATCACAACCGTGTGCTCATCGAAAACGGCGCGGCCCTCGATGCCAAGGGCACCAACCACGCCGACTTTGACATCGGCGGCTTCACCCTGGTCCAGGCGTCCGTTGCGAAGACCGAAATCGGCTCCAAGATGATTTTCGAAGACGACGGGCCGAGCATCAGCACCACCGGCACCGAGCCAACCCTGACGGTGGACGAGACGCTACTGGGCACCAACGCCACGCAGAACTTCGCCGCCAACTTTACCTCCGCCTACGGCGCCGACGGTGCCGGTACGTTGACCTATGCACTGGGCGTGGTGGCCGGCGCTTCCGGGCTGACCGACACGGCCACGGGTGAAGCGGTCAATCTGTCGCTCAACGGCGCGGTTGTGGAGGGCCGCACGGCCAGTACCAATCTGCTGGTGTTCACCGTCAGCGTGGCCACTAATGGCGATGTCACGCTCGACCAGATGCGGGCCGTGGTGCACCCCGACACCACCAATCCCGATGACGCCAAGAGCCTGACCTCGGACAACCTGGTGACGCTGACCGCGACCAAAACCGACAAGGACGGTGACAGCGTCCAGGCGACGCTCAACATCGGCCAGAACCTGGTGTTCGAAGATGACGGGCCGAGCATCAGCACCACCGGCACCGAACCAACGCTGACGGTAGACGAGACACTACTGGGCACCAACGCCACACAGAACTTCGCCGCCAACTTCACCTCCGCCTACGGCGCCGACGGTGCCGGTACGCTGACTTATGCGCTGGGCGTGGTTGCGGGTGCTTCCGGGCTGACCGACACGGCCACGGGTGAAGCGGTCAACCTCTCGCTCAACGGCGCGGTTGTGGAGGGCCGCACGGCCAGTACCAATCTGCTGGTGTTCACCGTCAGCGTGGCCACTAATGGCGATGTCACGCTCGACCAGATGCGGGCCGTGGTGCACCCCGACACCACCAATCCCGATGACGCCAAGAGCCTGACCTCGGACAACCTGGTCACGCTGACCGCGACCAAAACCGACAAGGACGGTGACAGCGTCCAGGCGACGCTCAACATCGGCCAGAACCTGGTGTTCGAAGATGACGGGCCGAGCATCAGCACCACCGGCACCGAGCCAACGCTGACGGTGGACGAAACGCTACTGGGCACCAACGCCACGCAGAACTTCGCCGCCAACTTCACCTCCGCCTACGGCGCCGACGGTGCCGGCACGCTGACCTACGCCCTCGGCGTGGTGACCGGCGCTTCCGGACTCACCGACACGGCCACCGGCGAGGCGGTCAACCTCTCGCTCAATGGCACGACGGTCGAAGGTCGCACGGCCACTACCAACCTGTTGGTGTTAACCGTCAGCGTCGCCACCAATGGCGATGTCACCCTCGACCAGATCCGGGCGCTGGTGCACCCCGACGCCACCAATCCCGATGATGCCAAGAGCCTGGCGGACAACCTGATCACGTTGATCGCGACCAAGACCGACAAGGACGGCGACAGCCTCCAGGCAACGCTCAATATCGGCCAGAACCTGGTGTTCGAAGACGATGGTCCTTCCGTCGCGTTCGGCAACCTGATCGGCACCGGCAGCGTGCTTGCGCAATACGGATTCTGGGAAAAATCGGCCGGGGCCGACGGGCTGGGAGCCGCTGGCCTGGACATCGCGCTGGTCAATGGCCAGTTCACCCTGGTCAGGCCCGACGACACGACCACGACCGGGACCGGCACGCTCGTCGAGCAAGCACCCTCGCCGGACGTCGATGGCGCGTACCATTTCGCCGGGACGTTGACCGGTGACTTCGACAACAACGCCGCCACCGCCGATACCAGCGTCGACTACACGCTGACCGCCTATGCCAATGGCAGCTATGCATTGGACCTGGTGCAAGGCTTCAGCTCGACCATCGTACGTAGCAGTGCCGACGGTTCGCTCGATGCCGGTGGCCCGGATCCGGTGCGCACCTTGTTGATCCCTGAGACGAACAATCCGGCCATTCCTTCGGCATCCGAAGAAATCGTGTTCTTCTCCGCGAAGGCACTGGCCTCCACCACGGATATCCTGACCGGCATCGGACTCGGAGCCCCCGACCCCACCGAGGCTGCCCTGCAAACCACGCCATTGCCGTCCTACATCGACCCGACGGCCATGAACGTCAGCACCTCCGGCATCGGCGTCGGCAACAACCTGCTGCAAGGGGACAACCTGGCGGCAATCGGCGCGGCCGATGAAAGCTTCGTCATCAACCCGGAGAGCCTGGTAACAGGCATGAAAATCTTCATCGACAACTCGGTGGCCGGCTACAACACCGCGACCGAAGACCTGTATTTCCGGATCTACTACGAAGACGGCACGTTTTCCAACCTCACCGAGGTTAATACCCTGACGCCCGAGATCGGTGGTCAGGTGTCCTTCGAGATCGAGCGCGAAGGCACGGCAATGATCGATGCCGTTCAACTCACAATGGGCCGTGGCGCGATCAAGATTCCCGTGATCCAGTTCATCCAGGAGACCGAGAACCTGGCCAGCGATGTGCAGCTGTCGTTCAACGCAACGCTGACGGACAAAGACGGAGATACGGCGACGAGCGCATTCGACGCCAACCTGTTCGCCAACAACGCAACCGACGCACTCTTCGACTACACGCTGGTGGGCACAGGCGGTGAGCGGGATGCCTTCAACATCGACCTGACCTTCACCGAAAACCTGTACCAAGTCACGGGCTTCGATGTCAGCCAAAACCTGCGAGACACGCTGGTGCTCAATGGTGACCAGGGCGCCGTAGTCCAATCGATCGACAACAACGGCGCAGACAGCATCGTGACCGTCGCTGAGACGGGCGGGCAAATCACAACCATTACCTTGGTGGGCGTCGACCTGCTGGGGAGCGACGTGGTCTTCGGCAACGCCTGAAGCACCGCGCGTGTGAAAGATGCGAGGAGGGCCTGGAAACCATCCTCGCATCGCTTTTTATACCTTCCCTGATCACGACGAAACCCGCTCACCCTCATGGGTTTCTGGGTTGGATGCGAACTCCATGTTCACGGCGATTTTCCTGTGGGAGCGAGCTTGCTCGCGAAAGCGGTGGGTCAGCCTGCATCAATGGTGCATGTGCCGCCGTCTTCGCGAGCAAGCTCGCTCCCACACTGGTTATTCAGAGAGCAAAAGACTTGTGTTCGGCATCAATCCCTCTGTGGGAGCGAGCTTGCTCGCGAAAGCGGTGGGTCAGTTGCCATAACCACTGGATTTTCCGCCGTCAGCGCGAACAAGCTTTGCTCCCACAGGTTGGACCCACCACATGGCGTCAACGCCCCGTCCTCTTTAACTGCAGGCATCGAGTCTTACAGACAAATACGTAGTAACAAGGAGCGCCAGTCCTGAGGCTACGTCGTCTTGCGCCTTTGCCTACAACTAAGCCAGAATCCGCCCGCTTGTGCGCTTTGGGGCTGGATTCTATGGTTACCTGGTCGCTGAAAATCAGCGGTCGGGTTTAGCAGCCTGAATCCCTAGACGCACGGTGCTCCACATTGTTGAGCAGGTATTAATGCCTGCCATGTAATGGCGGTTGTGCGTGGGAGACCTTTGGGTCTGCCGGCTTCTAGGGGTCCGGTCTGCTAACCCGCGTACAGTCGCCACCCTTTTCGTTTAGCAGCGATGTCTGGCGGCTCCATTACCCCTAGGAGCGTCATCATGTTCAAAGCCACACCCAATCCACCGGAATCAGACCCCACCTCTTCCTACTCAAGCCTCGATCCGGAAAAATTCCACGAAGCCACCGAGCGGGCGCTCGATTATTACTTGAAGCCGGAACAGGCCAAACCCAAGAAAGGCCGGACAACGGCTCAGCTCTTCACCGTTGTCGATGACATCGACACTGAAAGCCTGCTCGCCAACCTCAGCGAAAACCTGGCCTCAGCCAACGCCATGATCAGCGACTTGGCATTCGATCTCGAGGGCTCTCGCCGGCATGTTGCGATGGGTATCCAGCAAGTGATTGAAGTGAGTGAGCTGCTGGCGAATCGGGCGCTGGATATCGCCGATCCACGTTAACAACTCGCCCCAAACCAAAAGGGCTGGCTGGCGCTGTAAACGCCTCGACTACAAGGCAGCCAGCTCGTCCCATGCAAACCGACCCACCGCTTTCGCGAGCAAGCTCGCTCCCACACTGGATCTTCAGAGGGCAAAAGGCTTGTGTTCGGCACCAATCCCTCTTTGGGAGCGAGCTTGCTCGCGAAAGCGGTGGGTCAGCCTGCATCAATGGTGCATGTGCCGCCGTCTTCGCGAGCAAGATTTGCTCCCACAGATCTGAGGGGTGTACGACCAGAGGAACCAGGCCGGCTACTAGCCTGCTGCTCCCACACAGATCGCTCAATCCAACTCCACCCAAGTGGACTCCGGCGGTTCTTCACTGGCGGTAAGTCCATGCTTTAACGCATACATCAACAGGTCGATGCGGTTAATGAGATCAAGCTTCTGATAAATGTTACTGAGGTGATTGTGCACCGTGTGCTCGCTGATACCCAGGCGCCCAGCGATGCTGATGTATTTGGCAGACGGGTCCCCCACGATGGCACGAATCAATTCCTTCTCGCGCAACGTCAACCGAGCCAGTTTCGCCTGCTCCAGATTGCATTGGGTGGTTGCATGGCCGATGGCGGCATAGCCGGAAAGCCCACCGGCCCAGGCCCTGTCCATTCCGATATCGCGATGATGCACCTTGACGATGGCCTGGATGATCGCCTCCGTCGGATCTTCGGCCAACACGATGCCCCGTGCGCCCGCCTCTATCGCCTGAGCAACAGGAACGGCCTCATACAAGCCCTTGAGCACGAGCACTTTCATCTGCGCGCTGCGGGTCAGCCCGGCGACAACCTCCAGAGGGTTCAGCGCATCAGGAAAGAAACTGAAGAAAATCACGTTGGGCCGCAACTGATCGGCGAGGTCCAGTGCATGGGTATAGGTCGCAGCCTGACCACTCACTTCCATCTGCGGCTTTCTGGCGTTGATCAAGTCATGAAGTCCCCGAAGGACAAGGGGGCGACAATCGACCAACATCACGCGGATTGGTGCTCTGTGATCCGGTCTCATATCGCTGCCCCCCTCGCAAGGCAAACCAGGATGTCCACTGGGTTTTCTGGTGGGGGTAGCGTGCATTTCAAGAAGCCGGACGAAACCCTCGAGACAACCTGGATAGGAATAATTATCAACAGCTTACACATGATAATGTGCTCCTTTCGAGCTCGTAGGCTGAGTCTAGGACAGCCCAGCGCACCGCCGAACATCCATTAGCCAGTCGTCGGCCTGAATCTGGTACCGACCGTCTGGCCAATTTTCCAGAAAGGTGGGGAAACGCTCGTTAAATCAGTTCGTTAAGCCCAGGGCAAGGAGTCGGCGAGACTGCCGAGGCTGGACGAGAATCGTCAATTAATCGACAAATGGTACGTACTTAGCCACCGCAATAAAGCGACTTAAAAGTAACGTCAAGAAAACGCCCACGCCGGGCAACCAGATACAGGAACGCAAACAGGCTGATCAGCGAAAGTCTTGGCCAGCGCTGTCGGGACTTAGCCAGCCATTCACATTCTCAATGCTCTCGGCCGGTGGTTTACCCGCCCAGCGGTTCAGGATCAGCACATTGCTGAGAAAGTCGTATTGAGTTTTAAGCAGATCCCGCCGAGCCCGGTATTCATTGCGCACGCTGGCCAGGACATCGACGGAATTGACCATCCCGTAGCTCAGGGCTTTTTCGGCGGCGACCCTGGATAACTGTGCCGACTCCAGGGCCAGCCGGTTCGCGCCGATTTTTTCGCCATTGGAGTTGGCGGTCAGATAAGCGTTAGTGATCTCCTTGACCACCCGCCGCCGAGTCGCTTCCAACTGCTGCTCGGCGACCACTTGGTCCTGATAGAGTCCACGGACCCGCGCCGACGTGGATCCGCCGCTGTACAGCGGAACCTGGAGACCTATCCCGGCGACATAACTGTCCGTGCGAGGTGCCAGGGAGTTGTTGTAGCCCTCATTGGTCTGCTGGGCACTCAGGTTCAAGCTCAGGGTCGGATAGTGCCCTCCCTTGCCGCTGCGCAAGGCCGCCCCCGCCGCTTCGACGCCGCTCTCGTTGGCCTTGAGCGCAGGGTTGAGTGCCATGCCATCGCGAACCCAGGTTTCCAGGCTGTGCGCCGAGACTTGCAGTTCAAGGTCGTCACGAATCCGATTGAGTCGCTCCTTGACCGGCCGACCGACAATCTCTGCCAGTGCCTCGCGACTGAGGCTGGCCTGGTTGCGGGCATCCAGTTCCTGGGCCGAGAGCAGATCCACCCGGGCCTTGAGATCGAGTTGATCGGTGATCAACGCCAACTGCTTTTCATACAACGCATTGATCCGGTCCAGGCTTCTCTGGGTGGTTCGACGCTCTGCCCGCACCAACTGCAACTCGTCCTCGGCCGCCAGCGCGGTGAAGTAACGCCGGGCCAGCTCCACCGAGGCTTCGGCCTGGGTTTCCAGGGCTTGGGATTCGGACTGCCTGGCCAGGCTCTTGAACTTCTGATAGTTCTCCCAGGCGGCTTTGTTATAGAGGTATTGACGCAACACCAGGCCATAGCTTTCGCTATCGAAACTGCGTTGCACAAGATCGCTTTCCTGGTGAATCCGATTCGACCCGGCGTTGAACGACAATTGCGGCAAGAGCGCGCCCATGGCTTCGCTCTGATGCTCCTGACCGGCCTGCGCTTGCGCATAGGACGCCAGTATCTGCGGATCCTCCAGCCGCGCCTCGCGATACAATTGCATAAGGTCGGTGGAAAACGTCGAGGCATTGATCCCGGTGGGCGTTGCCGCCTCGGCCTGCGCCAGGACGGCGGCCGCTGCGAGCATCAAGAAACCGCCTAGCAGAGCTGTCGACACGGCCATGGTCATTCCTCGATCATCGATTGAGACAGAGCATTGCGAGCCGGCTGCATCAGATACTGCAACAGCGTGCGTTGCCCAGTGATAATCAACACGTCCGCCGGCATGCCCGGCAGCAGTTTGCGCTCACCCAAGGTGCGTGCCCCCTCGTCGGTCACCCGCACCCGCGCCAGGTAATAGGCCGTCCCGGTCTTTTCGTTGGTCATGCGGTCTGCAGATACGCTGCTGACCTCGCCTTCGATCACCGGCGTGGTAGCGCTATTGAATGCGCCGAAACGGATATCGGCACGCTTGCCGATGGCGATGCGATCGATATCCACCGGCGCCACCTGTGCTTCTATGATCAGGTCGGACACCGAGGGCACGATATCGAGCAATGGCGTCGCCGGACGTACGATCCCGCCAATGGTATGCACCGTCATGTCGATCACCATGCCCGCGTCGGGCGCCCGGATGACGATACGAGCGAGCCGGTCTTCCAGCGCCGAGGTTTTCTCCTGGAGGTCGTAGACCCGGGTCTGGACCTCGGCCAATTGCTTGACGACGTCAGCGTTGAAATCTTTGTCGACTTGCAGGATCTGCAGCTGTGTTTCGTTGATCTGCAGGCGCGTCCGGTCAATGGTGGAGCGGTGATCGGCAACCTCTGAATGCAGCAGCCCCAACTTGCGCTCCTGTTCGAGCAGACGCTGTTTGTCAACGAACCCCTGCTTGAGCAGGTCAGTCAACTCTTCGATTTCGCCGCTGTAGGACTTCTCCAAATGAACCTTGGAGCCGACCATCGACTCCAGCCCTTTGATCTGCTGGCGGAACTGGCCAATGCGCTCGCGCAGCACCGCAATCTGGCCCAGCCGCGAGCCTTGCCGAGCGTTGAATACCCGCGTCTCACCCTGGCGCGCCTCCATACCCCGGACACTGTCGAGATCGGCACTGTTGCCAAAACTGATCGCCGACAAGCTGTCGCGCTCGGCCACAAGCCGCGCCTCCATGGCCCTGGCCGCGATCAGTTGACCCCGGGCCATTTCGTACTCGAAGCGCAGTTGGGCGTCATCCAGAATGATCAGCGGGTCGTCACGTTTGACGATGTCGCCATCATGAGCAAGCAGCGCCTTGACGATGCCACCTTCAAGGTGCTGGACGGTTTTCCGATACGCCTGCACGGTGACCACGCCTGGCGCGTAGGCGGCACCGTCGAGCGGGGCGACGGCCGCCCAGGTGCCGAACAGGCCGAAGATCACGGCGATAATGACAATGCCCAGGCGACGAATTTTACGATCGGAGGTTGGCAGGTCGGCGAAGCTCTCAATTTGACGACTGGGCACCATAGGGTTCATCGGAATCACCCTTGCCGGTATCGACCGAAGCCGTGCCGGTGCTTGCGGGCACGGCTGGCATCTGTGCCTGCTGTCGCTGCGCGTTAAGTTCGGCCAGGACATGCTCGCGTGGCCCGTAGAGACTGATAACCCCAGCGTTCATCACCATGAGTCGGTCAAGCTGCGACACGATGTTGGTGCGATGGGTAATGACAAACAGCGTCGCGCCGATCTGCCTCAACTGCAGGATCGCTGCCGCGAGGGCACGGTCGCCGACGTCATCGAGATTGGAATTGGGCTCGTCGAGAACGATCAGCCGTGGGCTGCCATACAGCGCCCGGGCCAGTCCGATGCGCTGGCGCTGCCCTGCCGAAAGCATGAGGCCCTCGCTGCCGATGACGGTGTCATAGCCATCGGGCATCTGCAGGATCATCTCGTGAACGCCGGCGACTCTGGCCGCCTGGATGACTTGCACCGAATCGACCGCGGTGAAGCGAGCGATGTTCTCACCGAGGGTGCCTTCGAACAACTCGATGTCCTGAGGCAAGTAACCGATATGGGGCCCAAGCGCATGCTTGTCCCAAGTGCTAATGTCAGCGCCATCGAGCCGAACCACTCCATGCTGCGCAGCCCAGACGCCCAGCAAGGCCCTGGCCAGGGTCGACTTCCCCGCCGCACTGGGGCCGATGATACCCACCATGCAACCGGCAGGTGCGCTGAAGCTGATGTTCTTGAGGATCGGGGTCCTGGAACCGGGGGCCGCGACAATCAGGTTCTCGACCTGCACGTGCCCTTGGGGGGCTGGCAAAGCCATGCGCTCGGGTTGCGCCTGCTGTTTATCGAGGATGTCATTCAGGCGGCTGTATTGAGAACGGGCGGTGATAAAGCCCTTCCAACTGCCGATGATCAGGTCGATGGGGGCCAACGCCCGCCCCAACAGCACGGACCCGGCGAACACCAAGCCGGCCCCGACCTGATGGTCCACGGCCAGGTAGGCCCCCAAGCCCAGGACAAGCGACTGCACAAGGATGCGGAAGGTGCGCGACAGCGTGCTGATGATCGCCCCGCTGTCACTCGCTGCCGATTGCAGCAACAGTACGTTGCGTTGCCGCCGGCTCCAGCGATCCATCAGGGTCTCAAGCATGCCCATCGATTCGATGACTTCGGCGTTGCGCAGGTTCTTGGTGGTGTGGAGCGTCGCGCCGATGTGCTCTTTGTTGGCCTGGGCTAGCACCGGCCCCGTCAGTCTTTCGTTGATGAAAGCGAGCGCAAGCAACAACAGCGCGCTGGCCGTCGCCACCCAACCAAACCAGGGATGGAACAGGAACATCACCGCGATATAGATCGGCAGCCAGGGCGCATCGAAAAACGCGAACAAACCGTTGCCGGAGAGAAACTGCCGCAAGCCTGTCAAGTCATTGAGCGATTGGGCCGAGGCGTCCATGCCGCCGCTTTCCAGGGCCCGCTTGAAGCTCGCCCTGTAGACCTGGCGACTGAGCAGCACATCCAGCCGAGTGCTGACCCGAACCATGATGCGTGAACGGATCCATTCCAGCGAACCGAGGGTCACCAGCAATGCGATCATGATCAGCGTCAGCATGGTCAGGGTCGCGAGACTTCCACTGGTGATCACTCGACCATAGACCTGGAGCATATAGAACGTGGGAACGAGCATCAGCGCATTGATGAAAAAGCTGAAAAACCCGACAGAAATGAAGCTGTCCCGGCAGGCTTTCAGTGCTTTTTTCAAGCTGTTTTCAGGTGCGCTTCGCATTGAAACCCCCTGCTCGGGTGACCCTCCTCTGGAGCTTAGATCATGCCGGACGACGGTGTGTCGCAATTAGCCAGTTTGTTTTCTGTCAGCCAATGCCAGCGTCTACAGGGTCAGGAACAGCGCGGAGGTCCAGACCCGTGACTGATCCCGCTGGCGGGCACAAATGAACAAGGGGTGTTCACGCCCTGGATCAAGCCCCAGGCGGGCCAGTTCGATGCGCCCCTGCAACTCACGGGGCAACGGTGCAGCGGTCATCCGTTCCAGGGACAGCTTCAACTCCGCGCCCGGCAACTGCTCGACCACTTGCGATTGCGCCAACAACTCATCGCCGGACAGCTCCATCACCACGGTCGGTGCGTGCACGTAAGGTTGCGGTTCGGACGGGTCGCCGACCTTGACGTAATTGTCGATACGGCTGTGGATCTGTAGCGTGGCGCCGGCCAGTTGCGACAGGTCGATTTCGATGCTGTCGGTATCGCCGTTGGTGTCGGTGCGAAACGCCAGGACCGTGGCGTCCTTACGCCATACGGTCTGCTCGGGATGGTCGAGGCCCAAGGCGCGGAAACCATTGATGACCGCGCCGGTGATACGGATTTCGCCAGTCCAGTACGCACCGCGATAGCGGTCCTTGATCCGCGCACCACCCAGGCGCAGGCGAATGCGTTGGGCGCAGAAACCCAGTTCCTGGTGCAGGTTACGCGACCAGATCAACTGGTCGCCATCGAACAGATCGACCTGCTCCCACCCGGCCTCCCCCAGCAGTCGATAGTCCAGGGAGGCATTCGAATCGGCAGTGAAGACTTCCCCCATGAAGTGCTTGCCCTGGCGCAGGCTGGCGAACGAACGCTCCCCGGTCGTGGCGAAGGTACGGCGGGCGCGCAAGGCCTTGCCGACGCTGGCGCGGTCGAAAGCCTCGGCGACCACACCCGTCAACCCGCCACGGGAGCCGAACACCGCCGTGGCCGGAACGCCGCCACCGCAGCGGCCCTGGTGTTCATCGCTGTTCGCCGCGGCGCCAACCCGATAGCCACGCTGCAGCGCTTCGGCGTAGACCCAATGGAACTGGCCCCAGGCCGAACCCACCTCGATCAGCCTCTCGAGTTCCGGGTGATGCCAGTCGAGGTTGCAACGACGTCCGCCGACATGGGGCATCATCAGATGGCCTTCGGGGTCCTTGGCATAGGCGGCGTACAACTCGTCCACCGGCCAGGCGCCTGGCTTGATGGTGCCAGCGGTGAACTCGTTCCATTCGAAGGAGCGCACCAGTCGTCCTTGATTGTCGAAGGGGAACTCGGGTTTGCGGTCATGCAGGAATACGACGTTGCGGTCGCCGCCCGCGCAAGAGTTACCGCACCATTCGGTCCCGGGATAACACACGAATCGACCCGGCTCATTGAGCTCGTGGATCAGCTTGACCGCCTGGTCCCAGCGTTGCTCGGTGATATTGAAGTCATTGGCGGTGTAACCGAGGACGTCGAGCCCGGCGACATCGCGACCGTAGCTGAGGTTGTACAGCGTGTCGTTGGTGCCCACCGTGTCATCGGAGTGCACATGCAGGTCGGCGTAGAGCGGGCGCAACGCCGTACCGGCCGGGTCGACAGTGACGAAGGCCTGGGCCCCGTCGACAAACGGCGCCGCCACGTTGGCGGACAAACGCCACTCGCCCACGGCACCGAGCTCAAGCGCCTCGAGCCGGGCCGTCGCCCAACCTTCGGACGCCAGCGTGAACGGCTGTCGGCGCTCGCCGCCCTCCGGATCAACCAGGGTCAGGACACCCTCGAGCGGCAAGTTTCGGCAGGTGTTGCCCCAGGCATCGTCCACCCGCAAGAGGACATCGAAGGCTTCCCCGGCGCTGACCAGTCGAGGCACGATCAGTTGCACGCGCTGCGCCGGTCCCGGCACGATGGCCAACAAAGGATCGCCCGGCACTTCGGCAAATTTCGAACTGCCCAACGGGTCGATGAACAGG